>NZ_JAJDKA010000024.1:0-41375 GCF_020589945.1 Faecalibacillus sp. MSK20_93
ACTCCGCCTAATAATTTAGAGCGAACCTCTAAGCACCGGATAATTTAATATACCAAGAAAAAGGGCAAACGCCCTTTTTAAAATTGTTTTAAATATTCTTCATTTAAAGCGATGACTTTTTTCATCATCTCTTGACCACAGGCACCAATTGTATTTCTTTTGTTGACACAAGTGTTGACATCAATTGCTTGATAAACATCTTCTTCAAAAACATCAGAGATATTTTTTAATTCTTCTAGAGAAAGTTCATCAAGATCTTTGTTTTGGCTAATTGCATATAAAACAAGTTGACCAATAATACCATGAGCATCTCTAAATGGTACACCTTTATTTACTAGATAGTCAGCAGCATCAGTTGCATTTGTAAAACCACCAGTAGCTGATTTTTTCATTTTATCTTTATTAAATGTTGTTGATTTTAACATATCACTTAATAATTGAAGGCATCCTTTAGTTGTATTTAAAGCATCAAAATACATTTCTTTATCTTCTTGCATATCTTTATTATAAGCAAGAGGAAGACCTTTCATAGTTGTTAAAAATCCCATAAGGGCACCATAAACACGTCCTGTTTTCCCTCTGATCAATTCGCAAATATCAGGGTTTTTCTTTTGTGGCATGATTGAAGAACCGGTTGAGAATGTATCATCTAAATCAATAAATTGATATTCATTTGTATTCCAAATAATCATTTCTTCAGATAAACGTGACATATGCATCATCATTGTAGACATTGCGCTTAAAAGTTCAATTAAATAATCACGATCAGAAACGCCATCAATACTATTTAAACAAGGTCCTTTAAAACCTAAAATTTCAGCACTGTATTCTCTATCTAAGGGATAAGTTGTTCCAGCAAGAGCCCCAGAACCTAATGGACAATAAACCATTCTTTCATAAATATCATGTAAACGTGATTGATCACGCTTAAACATTTCAAAATAAGCTCCCATATGATGAGCTAAAGTAATTGGCTGTGCTTTTTGTAGATGGGTAAAACCAGGCATGATGGTATCGATATGTTCTTTCATGATTTCGTGAATGGTTTTTAATAAATCAACAAGTAAAGTATTCAACATTTCGATTTGATCTTTTGTATAAAGTCTCATGTCTAAAGCAACTTGGTCATTTCTACTTCTACCAGTATGTAATTTTTTACCAGTATCACCAATACGATCAATCAATGTTGATTCGACAAAACTATGAATGTCTTCAAAGTTTTCATCAATTTCTAATGTTCCATTTTCAACTTCATTTAAAATTTCTTTTAAAGTTTTTTCAATTAGTTGACCTTCTTCTTGTGTTAAGATTTCTTGTTTTGTTAACATTTTTACATGACCGATACTTCCTTTGATATCTTGACTGGCAAAAGTTTTATCAAATTTAATAGAAGCATTAAAATCATAAACAAGTTGGTTTGTAGGTTTAGTGAATCTTCCACCCCATAAATTCATAAATTTCCTCCTTTAAATAAAAAGAGCAGTGGGCTCTTTTTATTTTTTGTTATTTAATTTCATTGCACGTACTTTAGTTGAAAGACCATATAAAGTAATAAATCCTTCAGCGTCATGATGATCATATAAATCACCAGTTTTAAATGATGCGATATCTTCATCATATAATGAATAAGGAGAAGTTGTACCTTCTTTAATAATATTTCCTTTATATAATCTAAAGTTTGTTGTACCTGTTACATATTCTTGAGTCTTATTAACAAAAGCAGTTAATGCTTCTCTAAGTGGTGAGAACCATTTAGCAGCATAAACAAGTTCAGCAAATTCAACAGAAACAAGACGTTTATATTTAAGTGTCTCTCTATCTAAGATAAGTTCTTCTAATTGTTGGTGAGCTTCCATTAAGATAGTTCCACCTGGTGTTTCATAAACACCTCTTGATTTCATACCAACAACACGGTTTTCAACGATATCGATAATACCAATACCATGTTGACCACCGATTTCATTTAATTTTTCTAAGATTTCTCTTTGAGACATCTTTTCACCATTTAAAGCAACAGGAACACCTTTTTCCCAATCAATTGATAAGTGAACATCTTCTTCTGGAGCTTTTTCTGGAGAATTTGATAATACTAATAAGTGATCATAATTTGGAGCACATGATGGATCTTCAAGTTCTAATCCTTCATGAGAAATATGCCAAATATTTCTATCACGTGAGTAACTATTATCAGCAGAGAAAGGTAAATTGATACCATGAGCTCTACAATATTCGATTTCAGATTCACGAGAATCCATTGTCCATTTTGGATCACGCCATGCAGCGATGATTTTTAAATCTGGAGCTAAAGCTTTAATACCTAATTCAAAACGAATTTGGTCATTTCCTTTACCAGTGGCACCATGACAAATTGCTGTTGCACCTTCTTGACGAGCAACATCAACAAGTACTTTTGCAATTAATGGACGAGCAGTTGCAGTCCCTAATAAGTATTTGTATTCAAATACAGCATCTGCTTGAACAGTAGGCATAATGTAATTTTCTACGTATTCATCAACCACATTTTTGATATAAAGTTTACTTGCACCACAAGCTTTAGCACGTTCTTCTAGACCGTCTAATTCTTCTTTTTGACCAACGTCAATACAGCAACAAATAACTTCACAATCATAGTTTTCTTTTAGCCATGGGATAATCGCAGTTGTATCTAATCCACCAGAATAAGCTAAAACAACTTTTTCTTTCATTTATAGTTTCCCCCTTATTTTTTATCTTATAAATTATTATTATCATAAACTACTTTTTTCAAATATGCAATATACTTGTCGAAATGTTGTAGACCCAAAAAGTAAGCCCCATCTTTATTATATATTAAAAATTTTTTTTCTTAATAAATCATTATTGACAAAATGGAAATTTGTCATATAATGGTTTTAAACTCGAAGACTAAAAGAGTAGTCTTTATGGAAATAAGAGCAATCCTATGTTGATGGAAGATAGGAATGGAAGTAAAGATGAAGCGCATTTACGAGAGAAAAGATGGAAATAGAAGTATATCTTTTGGTAGATCTGCCTTAAAGATGAAAGAGGTTGTAAGGTCAACTTACAACAATTAGAGTGGTAACGCGATCAGTCGTCTCTATTTAGAGACGGCTTTTTATTTTTTATAGGGGGAAAAGTAGAATGATTAATGTCGGAATTGTTGGTTCAACTGGTTATGGAGGATGTGAGCTTGTAAGATTTTTATTAACACATCCCAATGTCAATATTGAATGGGTTTCATCAAGAACATATAGTGATCAAGAATATAGTGATGTTTATAAAAGTTATTTCACTTTATTAGATCAAAAGTGTGTAGATGAAGATATTGAAAAATATTTAGATAATGTTGATGTTGTATTCTTTGCAACGCCTCAAGGGGTCTGTGCAAAGATGGTCAATGAAAATGTTTTAAAGAAAGTAAAGGTTATTGATTTATCTGCGGATTATCGTATTAAAGATGTTGAAACTTATGAATCATGGTATGGAATTAAACATGCTTCACCTGAATTTATTCAAGAAGCTGTTTATGGATTATGTGAAATCAATAGAGAAGATGTTAAAAATGCAAGACTGATTGCTAATCCTGGATGTTATCCAACATGTTCTATTTTATCGATTTATCCACTTGCTAAAGCAGGACTTATTGATATGGATACGTTGATTATTGATGCAAAGAGTGGAACAAGTGGTGCTGGTAGAGGAGCAAAAGTTCAAAATCTTTATTGTGAAGTGAATGAAAGTATTAAAGCTTATGGTGTAGCAAGTCATCGTCATACACCAGAAATTGAAGAACAATTAGGGTATGCTTCTTCATCAAAAGTATTACTTAACTTCACACCTCATCTTATTCCAATGAATAGAGGAATTTTAATTACAGCTTACGCTTCATTAAAAAAAGGAGTAAGTGAGGAAGATGTTAAAAAAGCGTATGATATTTATAAAGATGAATATTTCGTACGTGTCTTAAAAGAAGGAAATGTTCCAGAAGTAAGAAATGTAAAATGTTCAAACTTTGTTGATGTTGCTTATAAAGTAGATCCTCGTACACATAGAGTGATTATGATGGGAGCCATGGACAATCTAGTTAAAGGAGCTGCTGGTCAAGCAATTCAAAATATGAATATTATGTTTGGTTTAGATGAAAAGACAGGTCTTATGTTAGCACCTGCAGTTTTATAAGGGGAAAAAGAGTATGAAAATAATAGAAGATGGAACAGTTACTAATCCAAAAGGGTATAAAGGTGCTGGATTACATATTGGTATTAAAAAGAAAAATAAAGATTTTGCTTTAATTGTTTCTGATGTTGAAGCAAAAGCAGTAGGAACTTTTACAACAAATATGGTAAAAGCGGCTCCTGTTTTATGGGATAAACAAGTTGTAGAAAACAGTGATACAGTAAAGGCTATTGCGATTAATAGTGGGATTGCCAATGCTTGTACTGGAAAACTTGGTGAAGAAGCAAATGAAAAATTCGCAAATATTGTAGGAAATGCTTTAAATGTAGAAAAAGAAAAAGTATTGATTTGTTCAACAGGAGTCATTGGTAAACAATTATCTACTGATCCAATTGAAAAAGGGATTGATGAAGCTTTAAAACAATTAAAAGATGATCATCAAGCAGGAATTGATGTAGCTACTTCAATTATGACAACAGATACAAAACCAAAACATTTAGCTGTTGAAATTGAAGTAAAAGGAAAAACGGTAACTATTGGAGCATGTTGTAAAGGTTCAGGGATGATTCATCCAAATATGGCAACAATGCTTGGATTTATTACAACTGATTTAAATATTTCTAAAGAATTATTAAATAAAGCATTAAAATCAGTTATTCCAGATACTTTTAATATGATTTCTGTAGATAGAGATACTTCAACAAATGATACTGTTTTATTACTTGCTAATGGTTTGGCTGGTAATGATGAAATTGTAAAAGAAGATGAAGATTATCAAACATTTAAAGAAGCTTTATATTATGTTAATGAATACTTAGCTAAATGTATTGCAAGTGATGGAGAAGGGGCTACTAAATTATTAGAAGTAAATGTAAATGGTGCAAAAGATGTTAAACAAGCAAAAGTAATTGCTAAAAGTATTTGCACATCACCACTTGTAAAAACAGCTATTTTTGGAAATGATGCAAATTGGGGAAGACTTTTATGTGCGATGGGATATTCTGGGGAAGAATTTGATCCTTATCAAGTAGATTTATATATAGAAAGTGAATTTGGCAATTTAAAACTTGTAGAAAATGGGATGGCTACAGATTATAGTGAAGAATTTGCAACTAAGATTTTATCGAGTGATTATGTAAAAACAAATATTGAAATGAAAATTGCTGATGCAAAGGCAACAGCTTGGGGATGTGATTTGACTTATGATTATGTCAAAATCAATGCTGATTATCGTTCGTAGGGGGAAAAGAGATGCAACAAGAGTTTAAGAAGGAAATTAATAAAGCGGAAATTTTAGTAGAAGCGCTTGGATATATGCAAAAATATGAAGGTGATATTGTTGTTATTAAGTATGGTGGAAGTGCAATGACAAATGAAATCATCAAAAAGAGCGTTTTAAAAGATATTGCAGTTTTAAAATCAGTTGGGTTAAAACCAATTATCGTTCATGGTGGGGGAAAAGACATCAATAGAATGTTAGACCGTGTACAAATTAAAAGTGAGTTTAAAAATGGTCTAAGAGTTACTGATAGAGATACTTTAGAAATTGCGGAAATGGTTTTATCTGGAAAAATCAATAAAGGTCTTGTAACACATTTAGAACAAATTGGAACACATGCTGTTGGATTATCTGGAAAAGATGGAAATATGATTACGGTAGAAAAGGTTATGCCTCAAGGTGAAGATATTGGTTTTGTAGGGAAAATTACAAGTGTGGATACTACACTCATCAATACTTTATTAGATCAAGGGTATACACCAATTATTTCAACAATTGGTTTAGATGAAAAATATCATGCTTATAATATTAATGCAGATGATGTTGCTACAGCAATTGCACGCGCTGTTAAAGCAAGTAAACTTGTTTTCTTAACGGATATTGAAGGTGTATTAGAAGATCCAAATAACTCAGAAACATTGATTTCAAAAATTGATACTGAATCAGCTAAAGAATTATTTGAAAGTGGTATTATTACTGGAGGAATGATTCCAAAACTTAAAAACTGTTTAGAGGCAGTACAAAATGATGTTAAACGTGTTCATATTTTAGATGGTAGATTAGAACATAGCTTATTAATAGAAATCTTTACTAAAAAAGGTGTTGGAACAATGATAAAAAAATAGAACTCATAGCGAGTTCTATTTTTTTAATTTAATAATATTTATTTCATCATAAGTTAAAAAACGATGTTGCTCATTTGATTCTTTATGAAAACCATTAGAAATAAGAAGTGTCGTTCCATTATTTACATGTTTTCCACTAACATATTTTTTGCCTTTTTCCTTTGTTTCTATACTCCCTATAAAAGGAAGTTTATAATAACCACCAAGAGTATGACCTGATAGTTGAAGCTGAACAGAGCTCTCTTTTATTTGAGTAAAGTAATCTGGTTGATGGACTAAAGCAATTTTAAAATGGTTATTGTTATTTTCATTAATCAATCCAGAACAGTCACCTGTGTTTTCTAAACCTAGAAGGTCAATGACTGCATCTTTATAGTAAATGGAACGAGATTCATTATGCAAAACTTCAAATCCTGCTTCTGTTAATAGATTTGTACAATTTGTAGAATCGCTTTGATCTTTTTCACCCATAACTGCGAATTTACCATAATGAGATTGAATGTTTTTTAAAGTCTGACTTACTTTTTCTATTTCAAATGAAGAATCACTATAAATATCTCCACCAAAAAGAACAAGATCAACATCTTTTTGATTAAATTCTTTAACTGCTTTTTTTAATCGATTTAAATCTTCTTTTGTAGAAAGATTTAAATCAGAAAGATAACCAATCGTAAAACCATTAAATTCCTTAGGTAATGTCTTTTGAGTATAAGTAACACTTTTAAAACGATAAGTATCTTTACTTTGAATATACCATTGATAAAGACATAGAACTAAGAAAAGAGATAGGATACATAAAATGATTTTTTTTATTTTTTTCATTATTTTTTATTCATAATAACAGGAATAATCATTGGATTTCTTTTTGTTTTACGATAAAAATATTGAGAAAGAACATCTCTTGTTGTATTTTTGATTTCACCAAAAGTTGTTTTTCCTGCAAGTAATTGACCTAAAGCTTGGCCAACTAAATTTTCAGCTTCACGAATCATTGGAAAACTATCTTTCATATAGACAAATCCACGAGAAATAATCACAGGTTTTGTAAGTAACTTTCCTTCATGTGAATCCATAGCAATTAAAACAGAAACCATACCATCTTCAGATAAGATTTGACGATCCCTTAAAACAGCAGTTGATAAACCTGAAAGATCATTACCATCAACATAAATATCATCTACATGAATTCTTGGTCCTAAACGAGCAGTTCCTTTATTAAGTAAAATTGTATCTCCATTACTTAAAACAAATGTATTTTCTTTAGGAACGCCTACTTCTTGAGAAAGTTCAGCATGAATTTTCAACATACGATATTCTCCATGCACTGGGAAGAAATATTTTGGTTTTGTAAGTAATAACATTAATTTTTGTTCTTCTTGACTTGCATGTCCCGAAGTATGCAAATTATTGAACGCTGTATTGACTAAAACTTTGGCACCTGCTCTAAATAAGCGGTTAACAACAACATTGATACTTGATGCATTTCCTGGAATTGGACTTGATGAAAAGACAACAGTATCTCCAGGTTTGATTTTAACGAATTTATGTGTTCCATTAGCAATACGACTTAACGCAGCCAAAGCTTCTCCTTGACTTCCTGTACATAGAATTAAGATTTCATTATCAGGTAATTTTTTTGCTTCATTATTACTGATAAAGAAAGAATCAGGTGCTTTAATATAACCCATTTGTCTTGATACTTGGATGTTATTTTCCATTGAACGACCAAAAACAAGAATTTTACGATTAAATTTAACTGCTGCTTCTACGATTTGTTGGACACGGTGAACATTGGAAGCAAAAGTTGCTACAATTAAACGTCCTTCAGTTTTTCTAAATTCTTCTTGAACAGCATATGCTACTTGCTTTTCGCTTTTAGAAAAAGTAGGAACTTCAGCATTGGTAGAATCGCTTAATAATAAAGTAACACCAGTTTCACCTAAAAACGACATTTTTTGGAAATCAGCAGGATCTCCTACAGGTGTTAAATCAAACTTAAAGTCACCTGTTGAAACAATTCGTCCGTTAGGAGAATTAATAATAATTCCTAAACTTTCAGGAATAGAATGATTGGTTTTAAAGAAACCAATATTAAAATATTTAGTTTTTATTTGATATTCATCATCGATACGAATCAAGTGCGTTGCATTTGTTAAACGCTTTTCCTCTAACTTTCTTGTAATCATCGCACAAGCAAGGGGAGAAGCATAAATGAATGGTATTTTTACAACTTGTAGTAAAAAAGGAATTCCTCCAATATGATCTTCATGACCATGAGTAATCAATAATCCTCTAATTTTGTTTTCATTACGTTTTAAATAACTATAATCTGGAATGACATAATCAATACCAGGTAAACCTTCTTCAGCAAATTTTACCCCAGCATCAATAATGATAATTTCATTATCGTGTTCAACACAATACATATTTTTTCCAATTTCATTTAAACCACCTAAAGCATAGACTTTAGTATCGATTGTTTTATTATGTTTTGTATTTTTATAGTTTTTATGTGTTGATCTATGACGATTAAAATTTTTATTTTTTGTATTTTTATTGCCATTATATTTATTATGGATTGGCTTTTCTTGCATAAATGACCTCCTTATATTTTTTTGTTTTATTATAGCATAAACTTAAAATGTATTATAGACTATCAAAATGAAAAAAGTCAAATTATTATACCCAAAAATAAAAAAGATTCTCAAATGAGAATCTTAAATTTTTTTACATATAGCAATTGCTAGAGAATGAGGTCCAATATGACAAGAAACACTTAATGATAAAGGATCACAAATAATATTTTCACCTGGATAAAGTTCTTCAAGTTCTTTTTTTAATTCTAAAGCGGGTGCTTCATCATAAGTGTAAGCGACACAAATATGCACGTTATGATAGTCATCATCAAAGCGTTCTTTAATATCTTTAGCGATTGCTTCTTTCATGATTTTAGTTCCTCTAGCCATTGTTCTAGTTTTAGCGAAAGAATCTAATTTTTCACCTTGTATTTGTAAAATAGGTTTAATTTTTAACATCCCACCCAATAAAGCAGCAGCAGGGGTAATACGACCACCTTTTTTTAAATAATCAAGTGTATTAACAGTAATATAAATAGAAGCATTTAATTTATTTTCAGTTAAAATATCACAAATTTCTTGTCCTGATTTTCCTTGATCAGCTAATCTTTTAGCATCAATGACATCGTATTTTTGAGTAACAGAGATACGTTGACTGTCTACGACAAAAACACGATTATCGTATTCTTGTGCTAGCATCATAGCTGTTTGGCACGAACCACTTAATCCACTAGACATTGGAATATGAACGATTTCATCATAATCTTTTAAAATTTGATCCCATAATTCTTTAACGTTTCCTACAACAGGTTGAGAAGTAAAGATTTCTGCACCATTTAATTGTTTTTCAAAGAATTCTTCATGAGTTAAATTTATATCTTCATAGTATGTTTGATCATCAATAGTAAAAGGCATTGGCAAAACAAAAATACCAAGTTCTTTTGCTTCTTTTTGACGAATACCTGCATTACTATCAGTCACAACTGCGACTTTTTTCATAATACCACTCCATTTCTAGTATAATCACAAGCACATAATAACAGTTATAGCGATAAAATTCAAATAATATAAGCATATCACTTGTAAAAAAAAAGAGTTTTGGCATAATATAATGGAGGTGAAATTATGGAAGTTATTACAAATGTACAATTTGATGAAGTTATTTCTAAAGGTGTTGTTGTGATTGATTTCTTTGCTAATTGGTGTGGACCATGCAAAATGTTAGCTCCTGTTTTAGAAGAAGTTGCTCAAGAGTTACCAAAAGTTACATTTGCAAAAGTAGATGTTGATCAAGATCCTTCATTAGCAGGAAGATATGGAATTCAATCTATTCCACATTTAATTCTTTTTAAAGATGGTCAAGCTGTTGATCAAATTAGTGGTTTTGTTGGAAAAGATGTTATCTTAGAAAAACTTAATCCTTTATTATAATAGGCAGTTTGCCTATTTTTTACATATGATAAAAAATATTGTTTTAGATATGGGAAATGTCTGTTGTAAATGGGATGTTTCCTATATTGCAAGTCAGCTTGCATCTTCTTTAGAAGAAAAAGATTATATTATTAAACATTTATTCCAAACAAAACAATGGGCACAACTTGATCAAGGGGTTCTTTCTTTACAAGATGCCAAAAAACAATTAATTGAACAAATTCCTGATGAAAAAAGGGATTTAATTGTGTATGCTTTTGAACATTGGTTTGATTATTTTGATCAGTTTGATGAAATGGAAGAATTTATTAAAAGATATAAGGGTAAAGGATATCAATTTTATTTGTTGTCTAATTGTTCAATGCAATTTTATCAATATTATCAATCAAAATCTATTTTTCAACATTTTAAAGAGCTTTATACATCTGCAAAATATCAAAAAATAAAACCAAATTTAGATATTTATCAAGATTTTTTAAGTCGTTATCATCTAAAAGCTAATGAATGCCTTTTTGTTGATGATTTAAAAGAAAATATAGACGCAGCTATAAAAGTTGGTATGAAAGGCTTTGTTTATCATCAAAATATACAAGAGTTAGAGAAATATATAGAAAATATCTTATAAAAGTATGGATTATCATTTTTTATGATAAATACCATACTTTTTCTTTACCTATAAATATTTTGTGATAAAATGGGTGCAGAAATGTAAGAGAGGGAGAATATTTATGACAAAAAAGAAGAATAATTGGTATTCAAATCATAAAAAGCCTGTTTTAATTTGTGGAATCGTTGTTTTGGTTCTTCTTATTGTTTATTTAGCAGGAATGCTATATTACAATGATAAGTTTTTAAATGGAACAATGGTCAATGGGAGTGATGTTGGAGGAATGACATTACAAAAAGCAAATGATCAATTATCTAAGAAAGTAAATGGACAATCATTAAAATTGATTTTTAATGATGGACAAAGTGAAGTATTACAATCAGCTCAATTAGGTGTATCTTATAATAAAGATAATTCATTGAATCAATTAATGAAAAATCAAAATAAATGGGCTTGGTTTATAGGATTCTTTAAAAATGAAAAAAATACTTTAACTGATTTAATACAAATCAGTGATGAAAACTTAACAAATGGTATAGCATCAATGGAACATGCTAAAGAAGAAAATCAAATTGCACCAACAGATGCCTATATTCAATATAAAGATGGAAGTTTTTCAATTATTGAAGAAACGTTAGGATCAAAATTTAATATTGAAGAATTAGTTAAAAATATCAAGGTAGCTTTAAGTGAAGGAAAACAACAATTAGATGTTACAAAAGCAAATGGTTATGTTAAACCTCAAGTTTACAAAGATGATCAAGATTTGAATAATCAATTAAAGGCAGCAAATGAATATTGTTTATCAGCAATTACATATACAACACCTAAAGGAAAAGAAATTGCTTTAGATGGAAGTACACTTATTACTTGGTTAAGTAAACAAGATGATGGAAGTTATACAAAAGATGAAAGTGTTTTTAAAGAAAAATTAACTGCCTTTGTTAAAGAACTTGCAAGTCAATATAATTCCATTGGTGCAACAAGAACGTTTACTGGAAAAGATGGACAAAGTCATACAGTCAGTGGAGGAACTTATGGATTTAGAGTTTCTACTGATAGTGAAGTAAGTGCATTATTAAAAATGATCAATGAAAATAAAAGTGAAAATAATAGAATACCTGAACATACAGGACAACTTCCATCAGGAGAAAATGGTGGACTAGGAACGACTTATTTAGAAATCAATATTACAAAACAACATTTATGGTTTGTTAAAGATGGAAGTGTTGTTTTAGAAAGTGATTTTGTAAGTGGTAAAGAAAGTGATCCTACAAGACTTACACCAAGTGGTACATATTATATTTATAATAAGGAAAGAAATAGAGTTTTAAGAGGAACAAAACAACCAAATGGGAAATATGAATACGAATCACCTGTTTCTTATTGGATGCCATTTAATAAAGGTATAGGGCTACATGATGCTTCATGGAGAAGTACGTTTGGTAGAGATATTTATATTAATAGCGGTTCACATGGATGTATTAACTTACCAACAGGATTTGCTGGAAGCTTATATTCACAAATTTATGTTAATTTACCAGTCGTTGTTTATAGATAAAAAAAGAGATTGCATCAGCAATCTCTTTTCTGTACATTATTTTACAACAACGTTTTGAGCTTGTGGACCACGATCAGTTTCTACTACATCATAGTCAACAGTTTGACCTTCTTCTAATGTTTTGTATCCATCAGCTTGAATTGCAGAGAAGTGAACGAAGATATCTTTTCCTTCTTCACTAGTGATGAATCCGAATCCTTTTTCGGCATTAAACCATTTTACTTTTCCGACAGCCATGTCTGGTACCTCCTATAAAAATTACAAATGGAAATACTCTATGTATAAAATCGCAAATATGAGATTGTGTACATAAAGTGAAATACAACTTCCTCATATTTGAGATATTTTGGAAAATCATATAAAACCTTTGCATATCTATTATATCATTACAAAAAATATTTTGTAAACAGTTTCAATTTATTTTTTTAATGATAAAATAGAAAGAAGAGGAGGAATTATTATGCCATATATATCATTTAAAACAAATCATAAATTAACCTTAAGACAAGAAAATACAATTAAATCAAAATCGGGGGAACTCATTTCACTTATTCCTGGTAAAACAGAAAAAGCTTTGATGATTCATATGGAAGATGATCAAATTATGTATTTTAAAGGAGAAGAAACTCCTTGTATGATGATTGAAATCAATCTTTATAAAAGTGCAGAATTTGATGATAAGAAAAAATTAACAGAAGCGATGATTCAAATGATTCATGAAACAACGAAAATCGAAGCTGATAATATTTATGTTATTTTCCATGAATTTGATCATTGGGGACTTAATCAAACGTTGATTTAAAATAAGAGCAGGTTATCCTGCTCTTATTTGCTTACGTGGCCACTATTTAAACCTTCATCTTTTTTATTTAAAGGAAGCCAGTCTAAAATTTTTAAAATATAACGATCCCAGAAATCCCATTCATGATTTCCAGGTCCTTCTTCATAAGTTAAATCTACTTTTTCTTCAAGTAAAAAGTCACGATATTTACGATTTGTGGCAAGTAATAAATCATCCGTTCCAATACACATATACATTTTAGGAAGTTGATCATGAGGGATTTTCTTTACTAAAGCATAGTAATCTTTATCACTCTCTTTTAATTTTGTTATATCGCCAAATAAACTTTCATAATATTTTTTAGCGTCAACCCCTTGAATGATAGGAGGTTTACAATCTACCCAATCATCTAACATCAAAGCACTTGAAAGACCGGCAATAAAACCAAAAGTATTGTAATACTTTAAACCATTGACAATAGCACCATAGCCTCCCATTGAAAGACCAGCAATAAAAGTATCTTCTTTTCTATGAGAAAGAGGGAACATTGCACGTGTCATTTCTACAAGTTCTTCTCCAATAAATTGACTATATAAATTATGCGTATTTTCTTGATCAACGTAGAACATATTTTCTCCACTTGGCATCACGACACATAATCCTCTTTCACTCGCAAATCTTTGAATACGGGTACCATAAAGCCAATCATTTTGATCACCAAAGATACCATGTAATAAATAAAGTGTTTTATATTCCTTCTTTTGATTATATGTCATTGTATCCATATCTAATGTATCTGTTGGTAAAACAACAGTAACATCAACAGTTCTAAGTAATGCTTTTGATAAATAATTTAATTTAATGATTGCCATAACTACACCTTCCTTAATATATCTAAAGTATGAGAACTTACGCCAATCATATCTAATCTTTCACAAGTAGATAAATGGTATTGCATAAAAAGTTCAAATGTTTCGTCATCCATTTTATTTAAAATAGGACGCATATAATCTGCTGGTCCATCAGCAGCAATAATCTTAATTCTTTTTAAATTCAAATCTTGATTTAATTGATTGATCAGTTCGATTCTGACATAACTATAAAGATCATCGATATTGGTTTGTGTTTGAAAATGTTCATCAATTTTCCCACTTTTTAAAGCTTCCTTAATATGACCATCTCTAAAGCCATGAACAAGTACACTATAATCATTCATGACATAAGCAACTAAAATAACTCCTCCTGTTTTAGTTACACGTTTAGCTTCAGACAATGCTTTAAGTTTATCTTCGTAATTAAAAAGGTGATACATTGGTCCAAATAAAAGTGTTAAATCAAAAGTTTCATCTTGATAGCGTGATAAATCTAAAGCAGTTCCTTGATAGGCTTTCACATTACTTTTCTTTGCTTTTAACATTCCAAGATTATATTTCACAAGTTCAATAGCGTCTACTTCATAACCTTCTTGACTTAAAGCGACAGAATATCTTCCTGTACCAGCACCGATATCTAAAATACGATCACCAGCTTTTAAATAATCATGAATATATTTCATAGAAGTACGATATTCTACTTGTCCATGTTTTCTTAAAAGACGTTTGTCTTCACAAAATTTTCCATAATAATTTTCTAATTCATTCATACACTTATCCTTTTCATTATTATATTCTTTTTTATTGTATAATAAATCTTAAAAAGAATGTAGATATTTTTGTAAAAAATACTTTACAAAATTCATGAAATAGTGTAAATTAATACATGCAGTTGATACGGCGGACGTGGCGAAGTGGTTAACGCACCGGATTGTGGCTCCGGCACTCGTGAGTTCGATTCTCATCGTCCGCCCCATTTTTTAACTGTATAATAATAGTCCATGGCGGACGTGGCGAAGTGGTTAACGCACCGGATTGTGGCTCCGGCATTCGTGAGTTCGATTCTCATCGTCCGCCCCATTAGTGAAGATAAAGTCCTTAATAAAGGATTTTTTTGTTTATGGAGAAGAATATGATTAAATTAGTACAACCACAAATAACAGATTTAAAATATAGAAAAAAATTATTAAAAGATAAAAAGACCATGGATTTTAATAAAATCAATGGGGGAACTGTTGATTTTAATGAAAAAATATGGAAGTCTTGGTATCAGTTATGGATGAATGATACTAAACATTATTATGCTTATGTTTATGATGATGAAATAAAAAAATATATTGGTGAAGTATCTTATTATTTTGAAGAAGAATATCGAGAATATGTTTTAAATATTATCATTGAATATCCTTATAGACATTTAGGAAAAGGAAAAGTTGCTTTAGAACTTTTATGTAAACAAGCTAAAGAAAGTGGTCTACGCTTTTTATGTGATGATATTGAAACAAATAATCCTGCCAAAAAACTTTTTCTTGATTTAGGTTTTAAAGAAGTTTGGGCAAGAGAAAATATTACTATGTTGAAAAAACGCCTTTAGAACCAGGTTTGTTTTTTTTCACAAGATTTACACATCCTTTTTGTATACTTAAAACTATAGAAAGGATGAAGTCTTATGGAAAAGAAGCTAGATACGTATCTCATTTATTTAATTTATATTTTTGAATTTATTTATACAATAAGTTCACTCTATTTGAATGGTCATGCCATCTCTATAAGTGAAATGATAAAGAAAATGCCTATCTTTGATAATGTTTTTCAAATAGCTTATTGTATGATTTTTATAGTAGGTATTCTTTATTTTTTGTTTCTTCTTTATAAAATAGGACAACATAAAATCATTGATTTAAAGAAAAATACAGGTTTATTGTTTGGAATTATTTTTATGGATTTGGCATTATATAGATGTTTTATTATTCCAATGTTGATCATTTCACCAGCAATGAAGGTTGTTTGTATATGTTTTTTAATTCATTTACTTATTTATATTAAAAATCGAAAAATTTATATTTTAGGAAGATGAAAGTTTGTGCTTTCACCTTTTTTTCATTTAATCATGATATGATAAAAGTGGTGATAGTTATGAAAAAAATATTAATTGTAGAAGATGATCAAAGTATTGCATCTTCTTTAAAAGAAATGTTAGAGAAGAAAGGATATTTTATAGAGATTGCTGAATCTAAAAAGGAAACTTTAAAAAAAGTCAATGAATATGTTGATTTAATTCTTTTAGATATCCAACTTCCTGATGGTAATGGAATTGATTTATGTAAAGAGATTAAAGAAAAATATGAGATGCCTATTATTTTTTTAAGCTGTTTAAATGATGAAGAAACAATTGTAAAAGGATTAAATGAAGGTGGCGATGATTATGTTTGTAAGCCTTTTGGAATTAAAGAACTCTGTGCCAGAATTGAATGTGCTCTTAGAAAGGTAATAAAACAACAAGGAATCTATTATATAGATGACTTAATTATTGATACTTTAAAACATAAAGTATTTAAAGAAAATCAAGAATTAGAATTGAGTGCTATTACTTTTACTTTATTAGTAGCACTTGTCGAAGGACATGGAAGAGTACTTACAAGGGATTACTTATTGATGATGATTGAAGAGATAACAGGACATGTAGTAGAAGATAATACGTTAACTGTTCATTTAAAAAGACTCAGAAAGACTTTAGGGGAATATCAAAACCAAAAATATATTGAAACATTAAGGGGTGTAGGGTATCGGTGGAAGATATAAAAAAAGAAAAGAATATTCATATGTATTTTATGATTTCAATTGTATTAGCTATGTTTATGGAAATATATGCTTTTTTAATGAGATTAAATTTATTGAATATTTTTATTTTTATAAGCTTTATTTTTTATTTGTGGAATCAAAATCATAAAAAGAAACAAATGAATTATTTAATACAATGTTGTGATGCTATTATTGAACAAAAAGATTTTTCGATTATTGATGGTGAATCTAAAGAAAGTCTATTATCTAATAAATTATATGTGCTTAATAAAAGATATCATCAATCATTAGAAGCTGTTAAAAAAGAACAACTCAAATTAAAAGACTATATTGAAGATATCTCTCATCAACTAAAAACACCGATTACCTCTATTCGCATACAAACAGAATTGTTACTTGAAGAAAACCAAAATAAAAAGTTGTATTCTATAGAACATCAAATACAACGAATTCAACTTTTAGTCAATGACTTACAAACCATCGCCTTATTAGATTCTCATAATATCCAATATTGTTTTAAAGAATATGATTTACAAACGCTTATTGATGAAATAGAAGAAGATCTAGACTACCTAAATCCGCAAATTCATTTAAATAAAAATATAAAAGTATTATGTGATGAAAAATGGTTTATAGAAGCATTGGAAAATATTATTAAGAATTGTTTAGAAAAAAATTCTACACCCCTTTCTATTTTTGCTTATGAAAATGAAACAACTTTAAAAATGATGATTCAAGATCAAGGAAATGGTTTTAAGAAAAAAGATCTTCCTTTTTTATTTCAAAGATTTTATCGTGGGGAAAATTCAAAAGGGACAGGATTAGGACTTTATATAGCTAAAGAAATAATAGAGGCTCATCACGGTTTTATGAAAGCTTATAATCAACAAGGTGCTTGCTTTGAAATTGTACTTCCTCAAATGAAAATGAAGAAAAAAATCTAATTTCACTTAGTTTTCATGATTGAATCGTAAGATAAAGTTAGAGGAGGAAAGAATATGTCACATACGATCAATATGCTCGCAAAAAGAAATATTCAAAAGTATAAAAAGCATTATCTTATTGTTTTAATCGTTCTTTTAATTGTTTCTACTTTTATTTTTTCAAGTTTTTTTATTGTTGATAATCTGTATCAAATGAAAAAGAACTATCATATTTCAACCTATGGTTCTTGGTATACACGAATAGAAAATATTGATGAACAAACTCAAAAAGGAATTGAAATCTACAGCAAAGACTATTTTAAAGATATTATTAAATATGGTTATGTAGATTTTCAAGGAAAATATGATAATTACCAAATAGGTCATATTGAAAAGGATATTTATTCATTGTGTCGAGTAAAAATTATTAAAGGAAGAAAAATACAAAATGATCAAGAAATTTTAATCAATCAAAAAGTTTCTAAAAAGTATAAACTTTATGATCAAATAGAAATAGAAGGAAAAAATTATACGATTGTTGGTATTATACAAACCGCCAATAAAAACTTACCTGATATTTATACAAACTTAGAGACGTATCAAACAAAAGATTATTATTCGAATATGTCTATTTTATCAGATAATCATTATATTCAATTTAATGATGGAAATAACTATCAAGAAATAGAAATTCATTATGATTATAATCCTTATGGTTATGATCATAATGAATTTCATAATCAAGTAGAAAAAGCAACCAATCAGCTCCAACAAACGTTTGAATTTATTATAATTACACTTTTTGTTTTATTCGCTTTAACTTCTACTTCCCTAAAGAAGAGAATGAAAGAAATGGCTCTTTATCGAGGAATAGGAATGACAACGAATCAATTAATGATGATGGTCATGCAAGAAAACATGCTGATTTCTTTTCTTTCTATTTTAATAGGATTGTTAATAGGTGTATGTGTATCTTTAGGTTATCTCTATCTTCAAAGTAAAACCTATCATACATTTATTTATCAAATTTCATTTAAAGAAATATTATTTTTAGTATTGGTATTGATGAGTTGTACTTTTATAACGATTCTCATTCCTGTTTATTCAAGCTCTAAGAATGCTTTGATAGGTATTTTTGATAGCAAAAAGTTTAATTATATTCAAGTAAGGTATAAAAAATTAAAGAAACAAACACTTGCTTCTTTAGCTACGAGAGAGTTATGGGTAAATAAAAGAATGAATATCTGTTTTTATGTATTTGTTTTAATACTTTCTTTATATGGGCTTGTTTATTTCTATCAAGGACATCCCATTCAAACAAAAGATCAAAATGAACAAAGTCAAGTAGAACTTATTAAGGCGACTCAAAAAGAAGCAAATTTATTTTTAAAAGAATTTTCTCAAAATGACATTATTATTAATCATCATTATATTGATGAAGGAATAACTATGACCTATCGAGAAATTCCTCAATCTGTTTATGAACTTTGCCAACTTTATTATTATCAAAGTAATAAAGATGATTTAAAAGGAAGATTTCCTCAAAAAAGTCATGAAATTGTCGTGGGCAATCATTTTAATCATGTTATTCTTTCAAAAGAATGGTATCCAAATCTTAAAGTTGAAGCGAATCAAGTAACTTTTAAAGGAAAGAAATATCGAGTAGAAAGTTCAACATCTTCTCATAATGATCAAGGAAATTATTTAGGAGATGACAATTATGAGATTGCTCTTGATGAAGTAAAACTCAATGAAAAAGTGATAATTGCAGGTGAAGAATATACCATTGTTGGAATCAATGAAAATGAATATTATAATGATTCAATGATTTATATGTTTGAAGATGATTTAAAACGATTCAATACAAGTGATGAATATTATTCAGGATATCATTGGTATCCAATAAAAGATGTTATAAAAGTAGAAAAGTTCATGAAAAAACATTATGAAGCAAGAGTTTATGAAATGGTAACAAGTGATGAACTTTCAGTAAGTTTGTTTTCTACATTAAATATTCCTAAACATCTTTTAATACTTGCATTAGCTGTAGGTTTTATTTTAATGATGTTTTTAAATTACAATCATATTGAAAATAATTATCAAGATTATCTTATGTATCATATTATAGGTTTAAGTTATCGAGAAATTAAAATAAAACAAGTATGGAAATCAATAAAGATGTTTTTATATACACTTATTCCTTGTGGTTTTTATGAGTTGATTTTATTAAGAGGAAGTATCGATCATTATTTTCCAATAGCGCAATTAATACTTTTAGTAGGGATTATTTTTCTAGTTTATTTATGTGTTTATAATATTCCTTTATTAATTGTTTTAAAAGCACATCAAAATGAAGAAATAAGAAAGGAAGATGACTAATATGAATGTTATTTTAGAAGCGAAAGATATTGTTAAAACATATGGCTATGAAGATAATAAAATCTATGCAACCAATCATATTGATTTACAAATAGAAGAAGGCTCTTTTGTAGCCATTGTTGGAAGAAGTGGAAGTGGAAAAAGTACACTTCTTCATATCTTGGCAGGTTTAGTAAAACCAACAAAAGGAGAAGTTTATTTAGAAGGAAAGTCTCTTTATGAAATGAATGATCATACTTTAACGCGTTTTAGACGAAGAAGAATGGGTTTTGTCTTTCAATTCTTCAATCTTATTTCCACACAAAATGTTTTAGAGAATATAGTTTTACCAATTCATTTAGATGATGGCGAGATTGATGATGATTATTTAAATGAAATTATTAATCTATTAGGTCTAGAAGAAAAGAAGAATTCTTTTATTTATGAACTTTCAGGAGGACAACAACAAAGAGTTGCCCTTGCAAGAGCCCTTGCAAGTAAACCAGCGATTATTTTCGCGGATGAACCTACGGGGAACCTCGATGCTAAAAGTTCTAAAGAAGTTGTTGATTTATTAAAAATCGCCCAAAGAAAATATCATGAAACGGTTATTTTAGTAACTCATGATCAAGAAATTGCCTCTATTGCTGATCGTGTTATTACGATTGAAGATGGAAAAATTATTCAAGATACAAATCATATTTAAATACGTTTATTTGTGGTTTAAATAAAGATAAAAACATCTTTAATATTTTCTTTTTGTTAGAGTAGAGCTATGGAGGAAAATTATGGATGATTTAACGATTTATGAAACAGAAATAATTGTCGTAAAAATGGACGAAGAGTCCATTTTTTTGATAGAATAGAGAAAAGGAGAGAATAATTATGGAAGTAACAATTAATGGTGTAAAAAAAGAAGTCAGTAAAGAAGAGATGAAAGATCGTGTGATAGGTTATTATGATGCAGTAGGGATCAAACATTTTTATTTAGAAGTTGATGAAATGGATGATGAAGAATTAAAGGCTTTATATGTAAATTCATTTGCGAGAGAATAATTGTATGAAATTAATTAGGAAAGATCAGGCGATTCATGTAGATAAAACAAACGGCACAAAGGTAGACTATTATTTATTAAATGATGCTGAAATTCATTATAATAAAATTAATCCTCGTACATTGCAAGAATGGCATAGACATCATCGTATTTCAGAAAATATTTTTATTTTAAAAGGGGAGCTTGTTTATCGTTATTTAGATGAAACAAATCAGGAACAATCATTAAAATTAAAACAGGGGGATTTGCTTTCTGTTGATAAAGATATTCATACTTTTGAAAATCAAACAGATGAGGTTGTAGAATTTATAGTGTTTCGGTATCTTCCTTCTTATAAAAATCAAAGTGAAATGATTAAAAATGATAAAGAAATAATTGAAAGGTAATACGGAAGTATTATCTTTTTTTACTAAAAACACATTTTATTAACTAATATTTAGTAAAATATATTGATAAAGTTTACTAAAGTGATAAAATGAGATTGAGAAAGAATGGGGGATAGAAAATGAATCATCAAATTAATCGACTTATTTATTTTGGTTTACAACATCATTTAATTAGCGAAGATGATGAAATTTATGCAGTGAACTTATTATTAGATTTATTTCATTTAGATCATTTTACTAAAGAAGAAATGAGTGAAGAATTAGAAGTGGCGACAGATATTTTAGAAGAAATGTTAGATTATGCTTGTCAAGAAGGTTTCATTGAAAATAATATTACAGAACGAGATCTTTTTGATACGCGCATTATGAATTGTTTAATGCCTCGTCCAAGTGAAGTGATTCAAACATTTAAAGAGTATTATAAAGAAGATTCTAAAAAAGCAACAAAGTATTTCTATGATTTATCTATTGCATCGAATTATATTCGAAAAACAAGAACAGATAAAAATATTCGTTTCAAACAATTTTATAAATATGGTGATATTGAAATTACCATTAATTTATCTAAACCAGAAAAAGATCCAAAAGAAATCATGAAGGCAAAAACAATCAAAGCCAGTGGTTATCCCAAATGCCTTTTATGTAAAGAAAATGTGGGTTTTGCAGGAAACTTTAATCATCCCGCAAGGCAAAATCATCGTATTATCCCATTAATGTTAAATGGATATCGGTATTACATGCAATATTCACCTTATGTTTATTATAACGAACATTGCATTATTTTTAATGAAAACCATCAACCAATGGTCATTAATGAAAATACTTTTAGATCATTATTTTCATTTGTTAAACAATTTCCACATTATATGCTAGGTTCAAATGCGGATTTACCAATTGTAGGAGGATCTATTTTAACACACGATCACTTCCAAGGAGGACATTATATCTTTCCAATAGAAGGAGCGACAGTTGTTAAAGATATATCTTTAGACAAATATCCTGATTTACAAATCAGTGTTTTAAATTGGCCTTTATCAACCATTCGTGTACGTTCAACAAATGATGAACAAATGATTCGATTTGCCTTAGATACTTTAAATAAATGGATCAATTATTCTAATGAAAAATTGGATATTATCGCTTATAGCCATGAAACAAGACATAATACGATTACTCCAATTGTAAGAAAGAAAAATGGATTGTATGAAATGGATCTTGTTTTAAGAAACAATCGAACAAGTGAAAAATATCCTGATGGTATTTTCCATCCTCATCAAAACTTACATCATATTAAAAAAGAAAATATTGGTTTAATTGAAGTGATGGGACTTGCGGTTTTACCGGCAAGATTAAAAGATGAATTAGAAGTTTTAAAAGAATGTTTATTAGGAAAAAAGAATATTTTAGAAATTTCAAATATGAAAAAGCATGTGGCATGGTATAATGAATTAAAGAGCCATGATTTTAATGAAGATACAGTGGATCAATTACTAAAAGAAGAATTAACACATAAATTCGTTAATGTATTAGAAGATGCGGGTGTCTTTAAAATGAATGAAGAAGGGAAAGAAGCTTTTATTAAATTTGTAGAAATGGTAGGAGAAAAAGAATGAAAAAAGCAAGTTTAGTGATTAAAGAAATTCAAGAGGGAACTTATAATGATGTTTTAAAAGAAGTCTATATTGATGAAAGTCGTATTGAAAAACAACCTCAAAGATATGTAGCAGCAATTGAAAAATTTATTTCACTTTATGGAGATCAAGAAATTGAAATCTATAGTACACCAGGAAGAAGTGAAGTCAGTGGGAATCATACGGATCATCAAAATGGTGAAGTTTTAGCGGCAGCCATCAACTTAGATATTATTGCGGTTGTTTCTAAAAATGATGTCGTTAAAGTTTTATCGGATGATTATGATTTAAAACCTATTTCTTTAGATGATTTATCAAAAAAAGAAGACGAAGTGGGCACATCTGAAGGACTAATGAGAGGAGTTCTTGCCCGTTTTAAAGAATTAGGTTATGCCATTGGTGGATTTAACGGCTATATGACAAGTGATGTTTTACAAGGCTCAGGGTTATCTTCATCAGCAGCCTTTGAAGTTATGATTGGAACCATTCTTTCAGGTCTTTATAATGAAATGAAAGTCGATCCTGTCGTGATTGGACAAGTGGGACAATATAGTGAAAATGTCTATTTTGGAAAACCATGTGGTTTAATGGATCAAAGTGCTTGTTCAGTAGGAAGTTTGATTCATATTGATTTTAAGGATAATAGTAAACCTGTTGTCGAAAAAGTAGATGTTGAATTTTCTTCATTTAAACATAGTTTATGTATCGTAGATGTCCATGCGTCTCATGCAGATTTAACAGATGATTATGCAGCTGTTCCTTATGAAATGAAAAAAGTAGCTCAATTCTTTGGCAAAGAATTTTTAAGAGAAGTGGATGAAAAAGATTTTTATAACCAATTAGTTGCAGTAAGAAAAGAAGTAGGAGATCGTGCGATTTTAAGAGCAATTCATTTATTTAATGAAAATAAACGTGTGGAAAAAGCAGTATCTTCTTTAAAAAATAATGATTTTGATACGTTTAAACAAGTTATTAAAGATTCAGGAGATTCTTCATATAAATACTTACAAAACGTTTATTCAAATAAATATCCAGATAATCAAGCTGTTTCTTTGGCCCTTGCTTTATCAGAAGGTATTTTAGAAAATCATGGTGTATGTCGTGTTCATGGAGGTGGATTTGCGGGAACGATCCAAGCCTTTGTCGAAGATGAATACGTTGATCATTATAAAGAAGAAATTGAAAAGTATTTTGGTGAAGGTTCTTGTCATGTCTTAAAAGTAAGAAAATTTGGTGGAATGAAGGTACTTTAAGATGATTAAAATAGAGAAAGTAGAAAATAATATTGATTTAATTACACTTAAAAATGATGAATTAGAAGTTGTTGTTTCTAATTATGGATGTACACTTGTTAAAGTGTTGATGAAAGATCAAGTAGGAAATGTTGATGATGTGGTTTTAGGATATGATGATTTTAAATCTTATCAAACATTAGATGCCTATATTGGGGCGCTTGTTGGAAGAGTTGCTAATCGTATTAAAAAAGGAACTTTTGAATTAAACGGTCAAACTTATCATTTACCAATTAATAATGGACCTAACTCCTTACATGGAGGAATCAAAGGCTTTTCTTATCAAGTATTTGATTATCAAGTGCTTGATGAAACAAGTGTTGAATTCCATTATGTTTCTAAAGATGGGGAAGAAGGATATCCTGGTGAGTTAGATTTTAAAGCAATCTACTCACTTGAAGGCGATACACTTACCATGCATTATCATGCAACTACTTCGAAAGATACGCTTATTAATATTACGAATCATTCGTATTTTAACTTATCTGGCAAAAAAGAAAATGTATATCAACATTTATTAAAAGTTCATGCTGATCGTTTTGCTTGCATTGATCCTGATGGACTTCCTACAGGTGAAATAAAAGATGTCAAAGGAACATCTTTTGATTTCAATGAATTTGCCTATATTGGAGATCGTGTCGATAATGATGATGAACAATTACAACTTGGTAAAGGATTTGATCATCCAATGATCTTTAATACAAAAGAAAACCAAGTTGAATTGGTTCATGAAAAGACAGGAAGAAAATTAACCGTTTCAACGACTTTACCACAAGCACAAATCTATACAGCGAATTATTTAGATGGTCGTCTTGGTAAATATGGACAACATTACAATGCCCGTGATGCCATTTGTATTGAAACACAAAATATGCCGGATGCGATTCATCTAGAAGAAAACCCAAGTACGATTTTAAAAGCAGGTGACACTTATGATGAAAAAACATCTTATAAATTTGAAGTTATAAAAAATCTCTAGAGAAAAAATCTAGAGATTTTTAAATACATGAATTTCTTTCAATTAAAAAACAAGGTAAAAGAATTTTAATCGGTGAAATATTTTCATTATGTTTAAAAGCATCAAAAAGTTGTCTAGCAGCCATAAAGCCCATATCAAACGTTGGCGCAAATACTGTTGTAAGCGGTGGATCGGTATAATTGGTTGTTTCAATATTATCAAAACCAATGATTGATATATCTTCAGGTATTTTGATGTCATATTGTTTTAAAGCACGCATGGCACCAATAGCGATAGGATCGCTTGCTGCAAAAATGGCGGAAGGAAGTTTCTTGTTTTTAATAAGTTCATAAGTCATATTAAAACCAGATTCAATTGAAAACGTTTCTTCGCTTATAGAATAATCAATGTTGTATTTTTTACAATAGTGTTCAAAGTATTCTTTTCTTTGATCATGATAGAGCTTATCATGAATTATTTCTTTACCACCTAAATAGGCAATTGAAGTATGTTTTTGACTTAAATAAGAAACCACATCTTTAACTGCATTTTTAAAATCAAGTAAAATACAACATTCATGAATAGGATCAATATTCATATCTAAAAAAATAACATTTGAACATATCTTTTTATATGTTTCAATATCTTCTTGACTGTATTTCCCAATACAAACTAAACCTTGAATATCTTCTAATTGATTTAAATAATCAACATCTGTTTTAAAAACACGTTTGATAGCAATTTTGTTTTTAAAACAATATTCTTCTACTCCTTGACGAATACTTAAATAATAAGGGTCATTGGATTCTTCAATAGGAGATATCCATTGAATGATTCCTAATGTCATCACTGTATCATAGATTTTTTTATTTTTCTTTTTATAACCAAGCTGATTAGCTGCATCAAGAACACGTTGTCTTGTTTCTTTAGGAACAGACAAAGTAGGATCATTATTTAAAATACGTGAAACACTGGCGCTTGATACTTTCGCTAATTCAGCAATATCTTTTATTGTTGCCATAAGAACCTCCAATCTATGGTTATTTTATCATTTAGTAAACTTGAAATCAATATTTACTAAAATATCATCTTCGTTTACAAAACGTTTATTCAAAGGTAAAATAAGGTGTAAAGAAATGAGGTAGTACAATGAAAATAAATGAATCAAAACATGGCTTTGTCGTTAAAAAAAGGACAGAAGTCAGTGAACTTAATGCAACAATGTATGAAATGGAACATATAAAAACCCATTTAAAACTTGCTTGGTTAAAACGTGATGAAGAAAATAAAACATTTGGTATTGCGTTTAAAACCTTACCAAGTGATGATAGTGGGGTTTTTCATATTTTAGAACATTCGGTCTTATGTGGATCTCAAAAATATCCTGTCAAAGAGCCTTTTGTAGAATTAATGAAAAGTTCAATGAGTACTTTTTTAAATGCCTTGACCTTTGAAGATAAAACCTTTTATCCTATTTCATCTAGAAATAATCAAGATTTTATGAATCTAACAAAAGTTTATTTAGATGCAGTTTTCAATCCTTTGATTTTAAATAAAAAAGAAATCTTTTTACAAGAAGGATGGCATATTGAAGCTACAGAAAAACCAACTTATAAAGGGGTTGTTTTAAATGAAATGAAGGGGGCTTTTTCAAGTCCTCATGAAATTATGATGAATGCGTTGAATCGTGCTTTATTTAAAGACAACTGTTATCAATATGTTTCAGGGGGTGATCCTGAAGCCATCACTGATTTAACCTATGAACAATTTATCCAAACTTATCAAAAATATTATCATCCTTCTAATGCCTTTGTCTTTTTAGATGGAGATGTCCAACTTGATGACGTCTTAGAACTTTTAAATCAAGAATATCTTTCTTCAATGGAAGCGAATTTACCAATAGAAGGACCAATTTATCAACAACCTGTTCAAGTTTCTAGACAAGTGGTAGATTATGAAATAGGGGAAGAAGAAAACGCTGAAAATAAATATCGCATGGCCTGGGGAAATGTGATTGGAAGTTATCAAGACTATGAAAAAGTCATTGCGATGCAAGTATTAAGTGATGTTTTATGTGGTGATAATCAAGCGGTTTTAAATAAAGCCCTTTTGGAAAAAGGACTAGCTGAAAATGTTTATTTAGCGATTAATGATGGTGAATTACAAAATTGGTGTCAATTAGAAGTTGATCATATAAAAGAAGAAAACTTAGATCAAGTTAAAGAAATTGTTTTTGATACGCTTCAAACATTGATTAAGAAAGGTATTGATCGTCAACAACTTGATGCAACACTTGCTTATTTAGAATTAAATTTAAAAGAAAGAAACTTTGGGGGATATCCTCAAGGAATTATTTTTGGTTTCCAAGTATTAGAAAGTTGGCTTTATGGAGGTAAACCAGAAGCCCATTTAGAATATGGAAAGATCTTTGATGATTTGAAAAAGAAAGTAAATGAAGGGTATTTTGAAAATCTTATCCAAGAAGTTCTTTTAGAAAATAAACATAGTTGCGAAATTGTATTAAAACCTTCAAAAGAGTTAGGAAAGATTCGTCGTGAAAAAGAAGAAAAGAAATTAACAAATGTTTTAAATTCTATGACAGATGTTCAAAAACAACAATTACAAATAGAACAAAAACAATTAGATGCTTTCCAACAAGCACCAGACACTTTAGAAAACTTAAATACTTTACCAAAATTAAATCTTGAAGATATTGAAGCAAAAGTACAAAAGATTCCTTCAAAGTTGATAGATTTAGAAGGATGCAAAGTTTTAAAACATCCAACAGAAACTAATGGTATTTATTATTATGCTCTTTATTTTAATATAGATCATTTAGATTTAAATCAAATCAGTACCTTATCTTTTATTTGTTCCTTATTAGGAAATATCTCTACAATAAAACATAGTGCTAAAGATCTTTCTACAAAGATTCGTCTTCTTTGTGGAACAATGAATTATTCTATTAATACATATGAAACAACTAATAAAGAAAATCAAGTTTACTTCAAAGCAACATTTTCTACTTTAGAAGAAAATGAACAAGAAGCTTTACAACTTCTTGTTGAAATCTTACAAGAATCTGTTTTTGATCAAGAAAAAATGATTCGTGATATTTTAAAACAACGTATTATTTCCTTAAAACAAGCGATTACTATGTCAGGACATAGTTTATCTATGAAAAAAGTTTTAGCAATGGTAAGTTCTTCGGGTGTTATTGATGAATATAGTAGTGGAATTGCTTATTATAAATGGTTAAAAGAATTAGATGATCATTTTGATTTTGTTGCTTTAAAACAAAAATTAGAAAGTGTTTATCAAAATGTTTGTTTCTATAATCGTTTAACTTTATCTTTTACTGGAAATGATGATACAAACTTAGAAAAACAAGCTCTTTATTTAAAGGAAACATTAAAAATCTCTGATGCTTTAGAAAAAGCAATCATAAAACCTTTTTCTATTAAAAAAGAAGGAATTATTATTCCTTCAGATATTGCTTATGCCTCTAAAGGAGGTTATCTATTAGAGACTTCTAAAATAACACCACTTGCTTCAAACATTATTTCTTTAGCGTATTTATGGAATGTAGTAAGAGTACAAGGAGGTGCTTATGGTACAGGTTTAGTATCGCGTGCTTCAGGATTTACATGTTGTTATTCTTATCGTGATCCAAATGGAAAAGAATCTTTAAAGAAATATGAAAAATGTGGAACATTTTTAAAAGATTATTTAAAGGAAAATCATGATTTAACAGGATTTATTATTGGCACACTTTCAGGATTAATGCCACTTATGATGCCTTATAATATTGGCAAATATGGTGATTTATATTATTTTAATCAAAAAGATGAAAAAGCAAGACAAGAACAATTGGAAGCTATTTTAAATGTAGATAAGGATGAGCTATTAGAAATTGCGAAAGAAATCGATGAAACTTTAGAAAAAGGTGGAATATGTATTATTGGTGGTAAAAATCAAATAGATCAATGCGATCTTGATGAAATTATTTCATTATAAAAGAGGTATTTTCAATGTTAGAGAAATATGATGTTTATTTAAGACCATTTAACTGTCAAAGAACATTGCATATTTATTTACCTAATGATTATTATCAAAGTGATGAAAGATATCCAGTTGTTTATATGTTTGATGGACATAATTTGTTTTTGAATAGTGATGCTACTTATGGTAAATCATGGGGCTTAGCTGAATTTTTAAATCATTATGATAAGAAATTGATTATTGTAGGGATTGAATGTAATCATGAAGGGAATGAAAGATTAAGTGAGTATTGTCCTTATAACTTAAATAGTCGTTATTTTGGACGTGTTCAAGGAAAAGGTATTCAAACATTAGATTGGCTTGTTTATGAACTAAAGCCGATGATTGATCAAAAATATAGAACATATCCTTTTAGAGAATGTACAGCCATTGCAGGAAGTTCTATGGGTGGTTTGATGGCTTTTTATGGAGTTATCAAATACAACCAATATATTTCTAAAGCCGCTTGTTTGTCACCGGCCTTTGGCTTATGTAAAAAACGTTTAGAAAGAGATCTTCCTCAAAATTTAAATCCTGATACACGTATTTATATGTCTTTAGGAACGGAAGAATTTAAAAGACCACAACGTTATATTAAAAACATTCAAGAGTTTAATGATTATATTGTATCTAAAGGTGCAACAAGTTATATCAATATTATTCCTGGAGGTCATCATAATGAAGCTGAGTGGGAAAAACAAAATGAGTTGTATATGAATGTGATGTGGAAATAAAATGAATATTGAATTATACGATAAAATCAAAAATCTTTATTTAAAATATCATAAAGAAAAAACATGGAATCATGTAGAAAGTGTAGCCAAAGAAGCTAAAAAGCTTGCAATTCAATATCATCTAAATATTGAAAAATGTATGATAGCAGCTTTGTTGCATGATATCAGTGCAATCCTTTCACCAGATGATATGTATAAATACGCTAAAGAATTAGGGTACCAAATAGATCCAAGTGAAGAAAAATATCATTTCTTATTGCATCAAAGAATTTCTAAAGAAATTGCATATGATTATTTTCATATTGAAGATGAAGATATTTTATCAGCAATTGAATGTCATACAACTTTGAAAAAAGAAATAAATGATTATAATAAAATTATTTTCTTAGCTGATAAACTCGCTTGGGACCAAGGAGGAATACCTCCTTATTATCAGCAATTAAAAGAAGCAGTCAATATTTCTTTAGATAAAGGATGTTATTAGTTTATAAGTTATCAATTTGAAACACATCAACTTCTTATGCCTCATACTTGGTTATTAGAAGCTTATGAAAAATTAAAACAGACAAATGAAGGCAAATAGTGTCGGGAGAAAATCTTTTTTCTTAACTATAATACAAGTACAGTAGAGAAAAGGAGAAAAAACATGGATTGGGTAAATGCAATTGAAAAAGCAATTCAATATATTGAAAATCATTTAATAGAAGATATAACAGTGAAAGATGTTGCAAAATATGTTCATATTTCTGAATTTTATTTTCAAAAAGGATTTGCTATGTTATGTGGATTTACTATTAGTGAATATATTCGTAAAAGAAGATTATCGCTTGCGGGTAATGAAATTGCTGGAAGTGATATAAAAATTATTGATATTGCCATAAAATATGGATATGATTCGCCAGATAGTTTTACCAAAGCTTTTACACGTTTTCATGGTGTAACACCAACAGTTGCTCGTAAGAAGCATACAACTTTGAAATCCTTTGCTCCACTGAAACTAACAATAGCTTTAGAAGGAGGATATCTTATGGATTACAAGATTGAAAGAAAAAAGCGTTTAAAGTTATCGCAAATGAAAAAACGTTTGCTTATGAAAATGCTAAAAAAGTCATTCCTGATTTTTGGAAAGAACATTATCAAACAGGTAAAGGAAAAGTTGTTAGAGGAGTTTATGGAATTAACATTGATAAACAAATGGGGCAAGAAAACTTTGATTATTTAATTGCAGATCCTTATCAAGAACAAGTTATTCCAGAAGGCTTTGTGTTAGAAACTATTCCTGAATTTGAATGGGCAATTTTTCCATGTGTTGGCGCAATGCCTAAAGCCTTGCAAGATGTAAATATTAAAATATTTACAGAGTGGTTACCGGCGTTAAAAGATTATGAATTTGCTGCTGGATATTGTGTAGAATATTATGATGATCCAACAAAATATCTTAAAGGTACATTGGATGAAAATTATTATTGTGAAATATGGATTCCAATTAAAAAAAGATAAAAGAAATCTCTAATAGAGTTATTTTCTATTAGAGATTTTTATTAGATAAGATATCAATTAAAAATGGAACAACTTTTTCATCAGACATTTCATCTAGAGAAGAAATAAGACGGTATTCACTATGTTCTTCAGGATCTAATTGAATTACATAATCATTTGTATTTTTTAAAGTACAAATATAAACAAGTCGAGTAAACATCGTATTTTTACCTTTGTCAAAATTACTATCTTCATGAATGATTTGTTTTACTTCAACATCTAAATTAACTTCTTCTTTGAATTCTCTAATTAAAGCTTCTCCAGGTGTTTCCAAGTCTTCTACAGAACCTCCAGGGATATCCCAATATTCAGGATATACATTTGGTTTTCCTCTTTTGATAATACTTCTTTTAATGACAAGGTATTTATCATTGATTTTCATTAAACCATGGACAATAAGTTTGTTTCGAAATTCTTTCATATGATTTTCCTCCTTATGGGTAAGTTTTATTATAAATCTGTTTTCAATAAAAATGCAATGAGAAAAATATGATATAATAAAATCAATAAAGATTAGAGGAAATGTGTATGGATAAAAATAAAAAATGGATTGATTATACTATTGAATTACAAAGTTTAGCACAAGCCGGACTTACTTATGGAAAAGATGTTTATGATCAAGAACGCTATGAACGTATTCGCCAACTTTCCGCTATGATGATGGCAGATATTTCAAATAAACCAGTAGAACAAGTAGAAGGGCTTTTTTGTAATGAAGTAGGGTATCAAACACCCAAAATTGATACACGTGCTGCTATTTTTAAAGAAGATAAAATCTTACTTGTACAAGAGAAAAATGGAACATGGTCATTACCTGGTGGTTGGTGTGATGTCAATGTCTCAGTTATGGAAAATACGATAAAGGAAGTAAAAGAAGAAGCAGGACTTGATGTTGTTGTTAAAAATGTCATTGCAATTCAAGATAGAGAAAAACATAATCAACCAATCTATGCTTATAAAGTATGTAAAATATTTATGCTTTGTGAAGTAGAAGGTGGTGTTTTTAAAGAAAATAGTGAAACAATAGGTTTTGATTATTTTACAAAGGACAATCTTCCAATACTTGCTACAGAAAAGAATAATGAAGAACAAATTCAAATGTGTTTTGATGCTTATAAGGCAGGAGAAAAATGGAAAACATATTTTGATTAGAAATTATTTATAAAATCTTTTTATGAAGGAAAAATAATGTTTTAATGATAAAAAAGGAGAAATATTATGGAAAATAAAGATGTTCAAAAAATAGCAAAAATGACAATACAATATGCAAAAGAAATTATTAAACCTGGTATGTCCCTTATTGATTTGAGAAATGATTTAGAGAAGAAAATGCTTGAGTTGGGCGCAGATTCTTTTTGGTATTGGGATGTAGGAGCATTTATTTTTTCAGGAGATGAAACAAATGTTTCAATATCAGGTAAACATTATGTAACTGCAAATAAAACTATACAAAATAATGATATTATTACGATTGATTTATCACCTCAAAATAATAATGTTTGGGGAGACTATGCAAGAACAATTATTATTGAAAATGGGATAGTCGTTGATTGTGTAGGAAATATTGAAAATGAAGAATGGAAAAAAGGATTACAAATGGAAGATAGACTTCATCAAGAATTATTGAAATATGTTACTGTTGAAACAACCTTTGAAGATCTTTATTTTCATATGAATCACTTGATAAAGGAATATGGGTTTATAAATTTAGATTTTTTAGGAAATTTAGGACATTCTATTGTAAATAGAAGTGAAGATAGAATTTATATTGAAAAGGGAAATAAAACAAAATTAATAGATGTAAATTATTTTACGTTTGAACCACATATAAGTGTTTTAAATTCTAAATATGGTTATAAAAAAGAAAATATTTATTATTTTGTTGAAGAAAAATTAGTTGAATTATAACTTATATTTAATGGGGAGTCGTCAATGAAAAAAGATTTTGAAAATTTAAAAAAAATATTTGAACAAGCAAATGAACAACTATTAAATCTTGATATTGATTTATTTGAATCACAAGTATCTGAACAAACAATTTGTGGAGCACTGGCTATAAGATTACATGATATATTAAAAGATACCCAATATTCCAAGTATTATGTTGATATTGAATATAATCGCAATAGAGGTGGAAAATTTAAAAAAATGTCTAAAAGTATACAGGGTCCAGACGAAGAAATAATAAGAATTAAAACAGATTTAATTGTACATAGTAGAGGCGAATGCATAGAACGAGATAATTTACTTGCACTTGAAATGAAGAAAAGTTATCGACCTAAAAAGGAGAAGGATGCAGATAGGAGCCGATTAAAATGTTTAACTAAAGATAGCTTTAATCATGAGTGGTCTTTTGATGGAACAGAACCTCCTGAACATGTTTGTCGATATGCTATAGGCATATATTATGAGATTGATTTTGATAAAAATACTATCTCAATAGAATATTATCGTAAAGGAAAGTATCATACGAAAGATAAGAAACTCATTAAAAAAGGAACAGATTAATTAAACAAATGTTCCTTTTTTACTTTATTTCATAATGTGATATGCAAAGTTAGCAAAACCATTTTTATCATAAGAAGTAGAAATGTAGTTTACAATTTTCTTTACATCATCTACTGCGTTATTAACAGCACCACTATAATTTACTTTTTTTAACATTTCTAAATCATTTAAATGATCTCCAATTGCATACGTATTTTCTAAATTAATATTAAAATGTTTGCATAAAATATCAATAGCATTTGCTTTTGTTACCGATAAAGAAGATATCTCGGTGTTTAGTTGACCTGAAGAAGTGATTTTGAAATCTTTGTCATATTTTTTATTTATACTTTCTATAAATTTAAAATCATGAGTAATGATTTCTAATTTAAATAAATCTTTATCTTTTGTTTTAAAGTCGTTGATAATTTGCTTAGTAAGAGGGACACTTGAAAATATAATATCATAGTAAACTTGCATACCATAAAGAGCATAATCAATATCAGTAGTTTTAGTCATTGCTAATTGATAAAGTCTTTTTATTAATTGTTTAGATTTATGATAATAAAAGTGACATTGATCGTAAAGAATATAATAGTAATCTAATTTATTACATTGATCGATAATATCAAAAATCTTGTTTTCTTTAATAGGCATATTTGCAAGTAAGAAACCATCTTGTAAATAGATTTGAGCACCATTTAAAGCAATAACAGGTATTTGTAGATGATATTTTTCTAATAGATTTATTTTAATATCATTATAACTACGCCCAGATGCAAAGACGACAATAAAACCTTTATTTTGTAATTGATATAAAGCTTTTAAATTTTCTTCACTAATTTCATGTTGAGCAGTTAAAAGAGTTTTATCTAAATCAGTAAATATAATCTTTTCTTTATTCATAAAAACCTCCTTAATCGTTTGACAATGTTTAAAAATTAAGATAGGATTTTTTTAACTTTAAATTAATATATTTTCTTTAAAACATCATGTTTATAGGTGAGAGTGTAAATAAAATGTCTTAGAATTTATATGATTTAAAGTTTTTCTTTTTCTAACCATTGTACTTTTTTGTTAATGATAAAGTGATCGATAAGCCATAATGTTCCATTAAAAATAATAAGAAAACGATAAGCATTATTTAATGAAAATAATGAGCAGGTAATAAGTGAAATTGAAAGACCAATAATTCTTCCTAGGGCAATTGGAAATTCAGATGCAACAATATATTCGTATTGGTTATAATCGTTGTTTGCTATTATGGCTAATTGGAATTTAACGGATTGAAAGATTGTTTGATTCCAACAGTAGACAACACCAAGTAAGATATAAGTGATTAATAATATTTTAGGCGATTGAAAAATTCCTAATAAGGACATTATTCCAAAATAAATCATAGAAGCAATTAAATGATAATTCTTTTGATTGGTTCTATTAAATTTACTAGCAATTAAACTTGAACTGAAAATACCAATACAAGCCATAATTGAATTAAATTGACCGATAATTTGTTCGTTAGAAATAATTGTATAAGCAAAAACAGTAAATATCTGATTAAATATTGAATCTCTAATACCGTTACTAAAATTATAATATTTATTAGCATTCCAATATTTGTTACCTTTAAGTTTTAAAACTTCTAATAATCTAATATTTTGATTTAAAGTAAGTCCTTTTATAAAAATAGACATATAAATACCAATAATAAGTAACAAAGCGGATATAAAAAATAAAATATAATAACCTGTTAGTTTAGTATAAATGGAAATAATATAACCTGAAAGTGAAGGCATAATAATTCCAAAAAGATAACTGAATGTTTGTTGATATGAAAAGAAGCGACCTTGTTCACTTTCTTTTACGAGTTGTCCAGTAAGTAGGTTAAACGAAAAATAGTAAAAACCTTGACCAATTCCATTAAAGATACCTAATGGAATTAAAAATAATTGGGCTTGTTCTTTTAATGATAAAATAAGCAAATAATAAGCAATCATTGAAAAGATGCCAGTTTTAAGAAAAGTAACAAGATTTATTTTTGATATAAATTTTGTTCCAATAATAAAAGCAATAAGCAAAGAAACATAGTTAAGAATATTTTGAAATAAGATAATAAATATACTATTTGTTAGTCTTACTAAATAAACATTCAAAAAAACTGAGGCAATATTTGAACCAGCAAGGAATAACATTCCTACAATAAGTAAATATTTTGTTTCCTTTGTTAAAGTATTTTTAATTTTTAGCATTTCTAAAATTTTTAATTGCTATTTTTAATAATTCTGAAACTTCTTCTTGCGAAAGTGAAATGCTATCAACAAGAACATAAGTTGCAATACCATGCGTATAAAATCGAATATTTTGAAAAAGTTGGCAAGCTTCATCAAATGAAATTTGATACTGTTTTTCAATCTTTTTAATAATATTTTGATTGTACGATGATTGAATTATTTGTGATAGCGTTCTTTGACCACCAATATCTGAAATATAAACAGCTTTGAACAGATTTTTTTCTTTTCTTGCAAATTCGATATAGGCATAGCTAACGCGATACAATTCATCATTTTCATCAACATAAATATCTGTAAATTCTCGATAGTATTTATATATTTCTTCAATAAGTTCTTCTTTTAATTCATCCATATTTTTGTAAACCCTAAAAATAGGATTTGTAGAACAATTCATTTCTTTTGCAATACTTCTTGCATTAACTTCCTCAAAACCACTTTTTCTTATTATTTCAAGAGATGAAGTTAAAATATCTTGCTTATTGATTTTTGATTTTGGTGGCATAACAAAACTCCTTTCTTATAAAATAACATTTGTTACGTAACATATGTTATTTTATAATTAAAAATTAAATTTGTCAATGGAACACATCATAGAAGATATTTTAATTCCTCTTTTTTATTATTTGTGTAATATTATAATTCTATTTAGTTAAAGATGTTGATTTATACGGAAATATTAGCTTTTACAGGAGTAGGAATATCAAAATAAAGTAATATGCCGATATCTATAGAAAAGCAGAAGTAGGGTTTAATGATAAAAAAGAGATATTACAGAAAATAGGAATGTTCAAAAAAAAGAAAAATGACAATTCGATGTATAAAAGGAATTATTAAATTTGGTTGTTGATATATAAAAAGTTTCCCATTATGAGAAACTTTGATTTTAAAACTTAATGTTTTTTAATTTTCTTTTTAGCTAACCTTACCATGCTATCATCTAATGTAGTACGTGGGTTTTCTAAATTATAAGTTTTTGCCAAATCTTTGTAATGTTTATCCATGTAATCTTTTATTTCATTAGTTGATTTTGTTTGGAATAGGGTAATTAAGTTTACATCATCTTCTATTTTAAAAATATCATTTAATTTCAAAATAAATTTAGATGTATTTTCTTCGATGTCTGAACTTTCAAAAAAGTAATTTCCTGTGTTTGTATAGATGTTTAAATCTACAAAATAATTAAAGTAAATACTAAATTTTCCAGAATTACGGTGTGACATAAAACCTTTGAAACCATCTTTTAAAAGACCTACAGATGGATTGTAGATTCTATTAACAGGTAAAATTTTGATATTATTAATACTACTAAACGGAATGGTAATATCTACGTTGGATTCATTTTTAATTACTAAAGCATCTTCGTTTAAAATAAGTTGTTGTACATCATCAGAAATACTTGTTACTGAAAATTGTGCTTTTATTCTTTTTTCTTCCATTGCAAAAACCTCCTTTTTAAAAAATAAATTTATTACATCAAAGAACTTTAAATTATGAATAGTCATTTTATCTTTATTCAATTATACCATATAACATGTAGAAATATTGTGATTTAATCAGCTTTTTTATTTGTTGAAATGTTTTTAATGGGTTATAATAAGCACTAATATCATCTATAACAGTATATATCGATTCTTTAAGTTAGATACATTCAAATATATAGAGAGATTGGTTTTAATCATTGCACTTTATAGATAACCAATAGAAATATGTGATATAATTTCATGTAGTTAAGGGAGTTGATTTATATGAAAATATTAGCTTTTACAGGAGCAGGAATATCAAAACAAAGTAATATTCCAACATTTATGGAAAGACCAGATGTAAGAGAAAAACTATTTAGAAGTTATGCCAATACACATCATGAAGAATATAATGAGGTTATTAAACAGCTTAAAGCCAATATGAACGGTGCTAAACCGAATGATGCTCATATTGCTTTAGCTGAGTATCATATACCAATTATTACCATGAATATTGATGGATTGCATAAATTAGCTGGAAGTGATGCTTTAGAATTACATGGTGGTTTACCAGAAGATGATGAAATGGATATTGCGTATTCTTTATATAATAAACCGGTACTTTATGGTGATCCAGCACCAAATTATCAAAAGGCTTATGAAATGGTTTATAAATTACAACCAGGAGATATCTTTTTGGTAGTAGGATGTTCATTTCATACAGGAATATCTGTTGATTTAAGAGAAGTTGCGAAAGCTAGAGGAGCAAGAATTATCGAAATACAGGAAGATGCTGCTCATAATGTAAGAAAAGTATTAGAAGAATTAAAGAAAGGATGATTTAAATAGAATTATTTCAAGGTGATAATACAATTATAAATCAACCTAAAATTATTACGGATGGTTATTATAAAGATTTTGGCAATTTGTTTACTGATTAGCTATATTGTATTTTATATTGGAGAAATCATATATATTTAGATACTATATAAAATAGTTTACATATATCAAACAAATGTTGGAAAGAAATGTTAATAAATATCTTATAATTATCACAGGTATTAATGAAAAACCAAGTGGTTTTCTCAATCGTATTGTAAAAATACAAAAATTAATTTATTTTTATATGGAGTGTAAAAAGGTAAAAGGAGAGTAATATGTCAGTTGAGAGAATAGGCGTTTCATCGGTAGAAAAAATTATAAATCAAATGGGAATGATTTTTAGAGAGCAGCCTGTGGATGATTATGGAATTGATGCGCAAATTGAAATTGTTGAAAATAAATGTGCTACCGGAAAATTAATTGCTGTTCAGATTAAATCGGGTAACAGTTATTTTAAGGAATTAACACCAAATAGTATAATATATAGAGGAAAACGAAAACATTATGATTATTGGTTGAATCATTCTTTACCGGTGATAATCGTTTTGTATGATCCAGAAAAAGATAAATGTTATTGGAATATAGTTAACAAAGAAACAGCAATTTTATCTGAACAAAATTGGAAGATTGAAATTTCTTTTTCTAATCTTTTAGAAAACTCTAAATCATCTTTGATTAAAATTGCAGACAGATTAACAGAGTATGAAAAAAAGTTCAATACTTTTTTATTTGCAAAGCCATGGATGAAACAAATTATTTATGGAAATAGAATTGTTTTAAATGTTGAAGAATGGATAAATAAATCATCCGGTAGAGGTACTTTTAAGCTGAAAATAATTGATAAAAATGGTAATGATAGGCAGGTTGTTAATAGTACATTTATTGGGTTTGGAACAAAGCCGTATAATCAAATTTTTCAAGAATTATTTCCATGGGCATTTATTACTATAGATTACAATTATTATAAAGATTATGATAGCATAGCAATGCGTGATAATGATTATGAAGCAGCTGAATATACTTATTTTGATTCTGTTGGTGCGGTATTTGATATGAGTGAATTTAAATATATTGTTCCCAAAGACGCACTACCAATAAAAAAATGGATGTGTGATCCTTGTAATATAAGACCGTACAGCATAGGTGGAGGGGAAGTAGCGTTCTATCAATTAATATTAGAATTAAATGATGTTGCAAAAGCATTTTTAATTTTAGATGATTTCATTAATGAGACAAATTTTTATACATTATTAAGTTAGATAAAAAATATTATAGTGAAGAATTTTTTGAAATTATAATAAATATTTAACATGATTAATAATGTAACATATTCTTAAAAAGTATGAGATAAATAAAATAACATTGATAAAGTATTAAGTGATTAACCGAAGAATAAACAATTGTTTATAAATTTTTTTTGATTTAAAAAATTACTAAATCTAAATAAGTAGGAATTGTAAAATGTATAAATGAAGTATTTATATTGTGAAAAATTGGATGATATAAATATTTTTTAATTAAATGAGAAGAGGAGATTAAAGCAAATGGAGACACATATTCATAATCCGTATAAAGTAAATTGGAAAATGTACGGGCTTATAGGTGTGATATCAATTTTAGTAATGATTTTTGCTTCTTTTTGTTGCCCTAATGCACAAAATGTACAAAGTATTATTTTTGATATAATTAGAAATTTATCTTACGGAGGTGTTGCATCTGTTTTTATTGCTTTATTAATTGAAATAGGAAATGTCAAAGAGAAAAATAATAAAGCTAATAATTTGTATGAAATGATTTATAGTGATTTAAAAATTAATATTTTGTGGTATTTGAATGGTTGGGCACAATTTTGTAATATAGTATACAAAGATAAAGAATACAAAGATGAAAAACATACTTGGACTGAATGGTATGGCATTGTTAAAAATCGTTTTATAGAATTAGATGACAAAAGACAAGAACAAGCACTAGAATTCTTTAAAGATGAATTAATATATAATTTAGATGTAATAGAAAAATCTATAGATTATATAAATAAACAACAATTTATTTTGAGTATTAATGAATTATACGATGAAAATTTAAAATCAATTATTGAGAATTTTAAATTTGAATGTTATGGTGCAAAGTCATTTTTAAAAATAAATTTTAATAGTGAAAAATTTTGGAAATCATTTGATGCAATAAATGAGGATTTAAAAAAATATATATATAGTTGGACGGATATACAATATTATAATTATTATAAATTTAAACCTTTTGATATTTTAACTAATAAAAGTGATATTAGAACCGCAATTATCGAGAGTAAAAAACATAATAAATTAAAGTAATTTTATTACACGAATTGTTTTAGAAAGCTAACTATATAAAATTCAAGTGATTTTATGAAAAAGTTTGAAAATATT
>NZ_JAJDKA010000025.1:0-39927 GCF_020589945.1 Faecalibacillus sp. MSK20_93
GAATGAAGCTGTTTTCGATTTGTGATGCCAATTCTTTTGCTTTGGCGATTGCTCCCTTCATTCCTTCACTTCCTGGTGTTAAGACTAATTCTGCTCCATATGCCTTCATAAGATTTCTTCTTTCTACCGACATTGTTTCTGGCATTGTAATAATGATCTTTAGATTCAATGCTGTCGCTACGGCTGATAGTCCAATTCCTGTATTTCCACTTGTTGGTTCAATCAATGTTGTATTTTCATTGATCAATCCTTTTTCTAGTGCATCTTGGATCATTTCTTTTGCAATTCTGTCTTTGACCGATCCCGCGGGATTGAAGTATTCTAGTTTTGCGAGTACATCTGCTTTCAATTCATCTTTCTTGATTAAGTTGTTTACTCTTACTAGTGGTGTATTCCCTACTAGGTCTAAAAAACTGTTTTTTACTTTGCTCATATTTACTTCTCCTTATTCCTATGGATTTAGTATGATTTAACTATATACTATCATTTCTTCTTTGTCAATAAAGATTGTATACATTTTTATATTTTATTATTCAATAATTTGAACATAATCCTATTTTTTGATACTATATTTATAATAAAAATGGAGGTTAACTATGAAGTTAGATACTGTTATTGATGATATTGTTGAAAGTTATCAAAAACACAATGATATTTCTAAGGTCGATACAATTAGACAGCCTGATAAAACAATTATCATTGATATTCTTGAACGTTTACAAGATATTATTTTTCCAGGCTTCTTTGGAAGAAAAGGTCTTAAAAGTGATTATGTTAAATATTATTTAGGTGATCAAATTCAAATTATTTATAATGATTTAAAAAATCAAATCTTACTTGCCTTTGACTATTGTGAAAACTGTAAAGATGCTTGTAAAGAAGAGGAAGCAAGAGATAAAACATTAGCTTTTTTGAAGACAATTCCCCAAATAAGAGAATACCTTGCTACAGATGCACAAGCAACATTTGATGGCGATCCAGCCGCTATTTCTATTTCAGAAATCGTACTTTCTTATCCAGGATATTATGCAATTATGGTCAATCGTATTGCTCATGAATTATATAAATTGAATATTCCACTAATTCCTCGTATTATGACAGAACATGCGCATAGTTTAACAGGAATTGATATTCATCCAGGAGCAACACTCGGTAAGTATTTAATGATTGATCATGGAACAGGTATTGTTATTGGTGAAACTACCGTGATTGGTGAACATGTTCAAATTTATCAAGGAGTAACATTAGGTGCTCTTTCTACTCATGGAGGACAAAGCTTAAAGAATGTTAAAAGACATCCTACTATAGAAGATAATGTTACAATTTATTCTAATGCTAGTGTATTAGGCGGAGATACTGTTGTTGGTGAAGGCTCTGTTATTGGTGGTAATACTTTTATTATTAAATCTGTACCAAGTGGTACAATTGTCAATAATAAAGCAGTTATGAGATTCAAGTATTCAAAAACATCTGAAGATTTTAATCAAAATGAATTCGAATAAAAAAACAGGTTGTCAATTGACAACCTTTTTATATAAGTCTTTCATAAAGTCCTGCAACAACAGGTTCCCCATAATCCATTGTTTGATATCCTTGTAATAAAAAACCACATTTTTCATAAAGATAAATTGCTGGCTTATTTGTACATAATACATCTAAACGAATCGATTGTTGATTTAAGAATTTTGCTATTTCAATAGCTTGTTTAATAAGAAATTTTCCACATCCCCGATATTGAGGATGTATACATAAACGATGCAAAATTAAGACTTCATCATCATCCGCAAATATTTGCCATGATAGCTTGTTATAGCATTCATCATATTCATGATTTAATACCATTGCCCCAATAATTTTATTATCCTTTTCTAAAACATACAATTCATGATGACGAATATCTTTGACGATTTCTTTTTTTGAAGGATAAATATCCCTTCTCCACATAATATCATAAATAGTACCTGCCATTTCATCACTGACAATCCCGTATAAATCTTGAACTCTTTTTAAATCTTTAATGATTGCACGTCTTACTTTCATTTTAAACTCCTATATAATTCCATTTACAAATACAAAAATAACAACAATTGGCAAAATAATTGTAACATAAAATTTCATCCAATTTGGAACTTTCATTCCTTGACCAATATTTGCTTCTTTTTGATAATTTTCAAATCCCCAACCATATTTTGAAGTACAGAATAATAAATAAACAAGTGAGCCTAATGGCAACAATAACTGACTAACAATAAAATCTTCTAAATCTAAAATTGTAGAACCTGCACCTAATGGTTGAATATTGCTTAAAACATTGAATCCTAAAGCACAAGGTAATGAAAGTAAGGTAATTAAAATAAAATTAATGATTACAGCCTTTTTTCTTTCAATATTTAATAACTCCATTGTACAAGCAATAATATTTTCAAAAACAGCAATAACTGTAGAAAGTGATGCAAAAGACATAAATAAGAAAAATAATGCACCCCAAATTTGACCACCAGTCATAGAAACAAAAACATTAGGTAATGTAATAAAAATTAAGCTTGGTCCACTATCTGGATTAATCCCAAAAGAAAAACATGCTGGAAAAATAATTAATCCTGCCACAACAGCAACAAATGTATCTAACATGGCAACATTCGTTGCCTCTTTTAATAAAGTTTGATCTTTATTTAAATAACTTCCAAAAATAGCCATAGAACCAATTCCAATGCTTAAAGTAAAGAAAGCTTGATTCATTGCTGAAACAATCACCTTCATCAAACCAATTTCAGAAATTTTTTGAAAATCAGGATATAAATAAAACTTAACCCCTGCCATTCCACCATCCAATAATAAACCATGAATAGCTAATAGCACAATCAAACCTAATAATCCCGTCATCATCACCTTGGTAATACGTTCAACACCATTTTGTAATCCTTTAGAACAAACAAACATTCCTATCGCTACAACAATAATCATCCAAAAAACATTTATAGAAGGACTTGCCAGTACTTGTGAAAAAACATTTCGTACATCAGCAGTAGTTAAACCATTAAATTGTCCTGTTAAAAAATTATAAAAATATTTTAACATCCATCCTGCAACTGTCGTATAAAAAATCATTAAACAAATATTTCCAACCAATGACATATAACCATGTAAATGCCATTTTTGATTTGTTTTTTCTAAAGCTTGGAAAGATTTAACAACACTCTTTTTACTTGCTCTACCAACTGAAAATTCCATACTCAATATTGGAACACCAATTAAAAGAAGGAAAAACAAATAGAACAATACAAAGATTCCCCCACCATTTTCTCCTACTACATAAGGAAATCTCCAAACATTTCCTATTCCTATTGCACATCCTGCAGAAAGCAGAATAAATCCAATTCTTGATTTAAATTGTTCTCTTTCTTTCATAAAAACCTACCTTTTCTAACAACACAATCATCATATCATATTGATGAAAAAATAGATAATAAAAAATACTTCAAAATGAAGTATTTTTTAAGCATCTTTTAAGAAAGCTTTATAAGCTTGATATGTTTCATAAACATCTACTTTACTTACAATTTCCATTGGTGCATGCATATTTAAAACAGCAATTCCAGCATCAATAACATCCATATTATAATTACCTAAGATATAAGCGATTGTTCCGCCTCCACCTTGGTCAACACGTCCAAGTTCAGCAGTTTGATAGTGAATATTAGCATTATCCATCACTGCACGCACTTGTGCTACATATTCTGCAGAAGCATCGTTACTTCCACTTTTACCTCTTGAACCAGTATATTTATTAAAAACAATACCATTTCCAAGATATGCTGCATTTTTCTTATCATTAACATTTACAAATAATGGATCAACACCAGCTGAAACATCACTTGATAACATTTTTGAACGAGACATTGTAAGTCTTGTTTGTACAAAACTATCAATTCCCATTTTTAATAATAATTCTGCAACTGTATTTTCAAAGAATAATGAATGTGCTCCGGTAGCTCCTACTGAACCAATTTCTTCTTTATCTACTAAAATAGCACAACTTGTATATTCACTGACATCACTATCTAAAATAGCTGTAAGTGAAGTATAAGCACAAACACGATCATCATGACCATATCCAGCAACCATTGAACGATCCAAACCATAGTCTCTTGCTTTACCACTTGGTACAACTTCAATTTCAGCAGACACGAAATCTTCTTCTTCAATATCATATTTTTCTTTTAATAATTTTAAAATATTCGCTTTAACAGCATCTTTTTCTTCACCAAATAATGGCATATTTCCTAAAGTAACATCTAAGTTTTCTCCTTCAATTACTTTAGCTGCTTTTTTATCTAATTGATCTGCAGATAAATGAATTAATAAATCACTGATTCCTACAACTGGATCATTTTCATCTTCACCAATGACAACATCAACAACTGTTCCATCTTTTTTACAAACAACACCATATAAAGATAAAGGAATTGTTACCCATTGGTATTTTTTAATTCCACCATAATAATGTGTATCAGCTAAAGTAAAACCTTCTGATTCATATAAAGGATTTTGTTTTAAATCCATTCTTGGTGAATCAATATGAGCCCCTAAAATTCTCATACCTTCAGTAAGAGGTTTTTTACCAATAATAAATAAAGCAATATTTTTTCCTCTATTTGTTACATAAACCTTGTCCCCTGATTTTAAGGTATCAAATGATTCTAATGGTTTAAAACCTTTTTCTTCAGCTAATTTAATAGAATCTTTAACACAGGCACGTTCAGTTTTATTTTTTGAAATATAATGTTTATAACCTTCATTATAATCAAATACTTCATTTAATTGATCTTTATACTTTTCCCAAGTATTTTTAGCGTACATAATCTTCATCCTCTCTTTAATACTCAAAAATTATAACACTTATTTATTCAAAATGTTCAATTATTTTTATTTTTAATAGATGTAGATTTTGATCCGTTATCATTTGATAATGACAATCAAATTCATAATCACGGTTCACAATCTCTTTTACTTGATTTTCATCAATAAAATCATATTCTGCACTTATTTGTATAAGTTTAACAAAACCATCTTCTTTTATTAATAAACTTACATCTTTTGATTCAATCAAATCTAACAATGATAAAACAAATTCAATAAATTGAATATGATTATAAAATTCATCTTTACTAATCATAATACACATATTGACTTTAGATGACATTTGACTCAAATGCGTTGTAAGTGATAAATCAAATAAATCATTTCCTGTATAAATGACAATATTCACATTAGATACGCGTTCAATATACGAATCAATGATTTTATATACTTCATCTTGATTTTGTGTCTCTAAATATTTTTTTATAGATAACATATAATAAGTTAATGAATGTTCTAAACGATAGAGTTCTTCTTTTGTCCTTTTCATCATATCATATGTAATATTTTGATATTTACGTTCTTCTAACTGTTTTGTAACTTTTTCTTTTTCATTATTAGATTCTTCTAAAAAAGCAAAAAATGTTAATGATAAAAAAACAACAAACATACACAAGAAAATAGTCATAATTGTTTTAAATGTATAACTGCCTTCCATGATTATTCTACCCTGTAAATTTAAAATCAATAAACAAGCTGTCAAATTCATCATCACTAAAACCCAATATTTATTAATAAAATAACGATACCTCTTTTGATATCTTATAAAAAGAACTGATAATAATAAATAATAGATTTTAGCTTCTACAGCCGCTAATAATGGATAATAATGACTTATAAACATCAAGGGTAACAATGCACTCAAGGTAATTAAGAGTTCATTAAATATACACATAAATAAATTATATATATATTCTTTTCGAGTAAAAAATAATAATAAAATATTCCAACATATAATATAAGCAATGGCTAATGGTGCATAATTCGCATCAAAATAGTCACTTATTATTTCTATAGAAAAGGTCATTAATGTATTCAAAACAAAATAGAGATTTTGTTTTTTAACATGACATAATCGACTTAAAGAATAAGAAACAATAAGTGCTTCTACTAAATTAATTATAAACTTAATTAGCATTTTTATAAAAAAAGCAATTCATTTTTTATGAATTGCTTTTCTTTCATTTTCTATTCACCAATAATTTCCATCATTGCTTTATGGAATACTTCTGTTTTACTAGCGGCATCATCAGCATCGCTGCCTTTGATTGAGAAATAGAATTTACATTTAGGTTCTGTACCTGATGGTCTTGCTGCAATCCATGAGCCATCTTCTAAGTAATATTTTAATACGTTAGATTTTGGTAATTGAATGGTTGTTCCATCAGAACAAGTACTATTTCCATAGTCTTCAACTTTTACAACTTTAACACCACCAATTTCTTGAGGTGCATCTTTTCTTAAATTATCCATGATTTCTTTAATACGTGCAGCTCCTGCAGCTCCTGCTTTAGATAAAGCAATTTGAGTTTCTTTAAATGTACCATGTTTAGCATATAATTCATTTAAAACATCAACTAAATCTTTACCTTGTTTTTTATAGAAGTTACCTGCTTCTGCAGCAGTTAAAACAGCTTGCACTGCATCTTTATCTCTAACGAAGTCTTTAATAACACATCCATAAGATTCTTCATAACCAAATACAAATGTTTTTTCATGAGTTTGTTCATATTTACGAATCTTATCACCAATAAATTTAAATCCAGTTAATGTTTTTTCTACATCAACACCATAACTTCTGGCTACTAATTCACCTAAATCAGAAGTTACGATTGTATTATACATAACTGCATTATCAGGTAATGTTCCTTTTTCTTTCATTTGGCTTAAAATATATTCCAAATAAACAGCTGCTGATTGGTTACCTGACATTAAAACATATTCACCATTATGTTTAGCAACAACTCCTAAACGGTCACCATCTGGATCTGTAATAACTACAACATCTGCATCTACTTCTTTAGCTTTTTTGATAGCTAATTCATAAGATGCTGGAACTTCTGGGTTTGGAGATTTTGTATTAGAAAAATCTGGATCTGGTGCACATTGAGCTAATACTGGCACAAGATCATATCCAAGTCTTGTTAGACATGTTCTAACTGCAACATTTGATGTTCCATGTTGTGGAGAGAAAACAATTTTAAAATCACTTTTATCCATTCCTGGATTAACTTCAATTGCCATAACTTCTTTATAATAAGCTTCATCTACTTCTTCACCAATCCATGTCATATATGGATAAGCTTCTTCATCAGAGAACACTTTAATATTTAATTCATCTTCTACTTCATTTACATATTGTACAACTTGATCAGCTGCTTCTGGTAATAATTGGCATCCTGTATCATCATATACTTTATATCCATTATGTTCTTTTGGATTATGACTTGCTGTAATCATGATACCACCAGCACATTTTAAATAACGCACTGCAAATGATAATTCTGGTGTTGGACGTAATGATTCAAAGATATATGATTTAATACCATATGTTGCTAATACTTTTGCTGATTCAATCGCAAATTTATAAGACATATGTCTATTATCATATCCAATAGCTACACCTCTTTCTTTACCTTCTGGTAAAGAAGCAATGTATTTAGCAAAACCAACATTTGCTTTTTGAATAACATAGATATTTAATCTATTTGTACCTGCACCTAAGATACCTCTCATCCCTGCTGTTCCGAATTCAACATCTGTATAAAATGCATCTTCCTTTGCAGTTTCATCCATTGATAATAATTCTGCTTTTAAAGCAGGATCTAAATCTTCTTTACTAACCCATTTTTGATACTTTTCGTTATAATTCATTTTTACCACCTCTTAATATAAGTATATCAAAGCTCTTTGTCAAAAACTATAGAAAAACGTAACCGTTTTCAAATTATTTTCGTATAATATCTCCCGTTTCGACATTTAAGTATGTCAAAATATCTTGAACCTTGACAATCATTTGAAAACCACGCTTTCCTGCTGAAAAAGCAACTTCATCAACTTTTAAAATACTTTCATCCATATACGTTGGAAACTGTTTTTTCATTCCTACTGGGGAACATCCTCCTCGCATATAACCTGTTACAGGCAATAAGTCCTTTTGATGGATCATTTCTACATTTTTTCTACCTGCTAATTTAGCAAGCTTTTTTAAATCAATTTCTTCTAAAACAGGAACACAACATACAAGATACTCATTATGGTTATCATGTAAAACAAGTGTTTTAAAAATAGCTTCTGGCACCATATCTACCTGACTTGCTACATGTCTTCCATCTAAATGATCTTCATCATATTCATATTCCTTTATCAAATAAGCAATTTTTGCTTTATCCAACATTCTAAGCGCATTTGTTTTAAACTTCTTAGCCATGATTTACACCTCTAAATTCATTATAGCATAAAAAAAGGGAATCATGTTGATTCCCTTTTCATTAATGCTATTATTCAGCAACTTTTTGTTCTTTGATTACTTTAGCAATTGAAGCAACTACATCTTCTTCGTCATCACCTTCAGCTACGATAGTAACTGTAGCTTTAGTAGGAACACCTAAAGACATAACTCCCATGATAGATTTTAAGTTTACTTCTTTATCATTATAAACTAATTTAATATTGCTAGTGAATTTGCTAGCTTGGTTTACTAAGATAGTAGCTGGTCTAGCATGTAATCCAACTGGATCAGATACTACGAAAGATAATTCTTTTGCCATTATATGACTCCTCCTTAAAAATTTCTATGATACAATTATAGCATCATATTTTTAGAATTTCTAGAGATTTTCTAAAAAAATAAAGCGTTTACATATTTAAATCAAATTTAGTCGATATATACTACATTTTTTTATTTATAAATTAAAAAAACAGGAAATTTTTTTAATTTTCCTGTTTCATATCATTTTTTCTTGCTATTACCATAAATTTATGAGTAGTAATTTCATAAAATTGGTTCTTTTTGATTTTCTTTAATACATCGGCATAGAAGTTCATAAATTGCTCATATTTTTCCACTCTTTCAGGAGAAATACTCTTCATAAAAGCAAGAACTGCTGATAAAGAATGAAAACGAATATGTCCTACATCTTCATAACTATCAACAATATCAAATCCTATCTCTGTAAGAGTTGACTGACAAGCCTCTTTATTCCATTGTCCTTTTAATTTAAACGGAATAAACATATTAATAATTTCTTTATAATTGTCACTTCCTAATTGATCAACAACTAAATAACCACCTGGTTTTAAAATACGATACATTTCAAATTTATCATAATTAGATAACTCATTAACAACAACATCTAATTTTTCATCTTTAAAAGGCATTTTCCCTTGTGAAGTAAAAGTTGTTACTTTGACACCTTTTTCTTCTAAGGTTTCTCTTGCTTTTGTTGGATTTAATTCTACAGAATACGTAATTGGTGGTAATTTTTCAAATTGTGAAGTAAAATTTCCACCATCTACTGATATAACTGCTAAATGATTTTCCTCATTTAAATAATCTTCAATTATTCTATGTGGTTCATAACTAGGAATTGTTTGTTGCATGAGCTCTTCGCCTTGATTTAAAACAGCCTGTTCTATTTCATTTTTTAATTCTTCACTTTCAACAATATCCTTTTTAAAACGAAAATTAATATAATAATAATAAACAATTTGTGAAAGAGCATCACTAATAACTCCTACCGCAATAAAACCTAACAATTGTAAAAACCACATTGTAGAAAATGCTTTTTCCACAGAAACAATCATATAACAAAGAAATGCTACAAAAATAATTGAAAACTGATTACGATAAACAAACTTTGAATGGTATCTTAAAAAATAACGTACATTTGACATCTTTCTTGCTTGTTTACCTTCAATTTCAGCAAACACTAATCTTAAAAAGATAAGTGTAATTGCATAGAAAACTAATAATACAATATAATATTCCATAGATTACCCCTTATAAATTAAATTTCCTTCCAAATCATAATATGCTTTATGATTTTTCTTTCTTAAATACTTACCATTATATAATTGATATTCTCCTTCAAGAGAAAATACAGATTCACCTTTTTCCATATCATATAAATATGTTGTTCCACTTTTATTTAATAAAGCATAAACTTTATCATCAAATTCAAAAACTTGACTTTCACCCATGAAATAATCATGAATATCTATTTTTCCTTTAGTATTAATAATTTCATACTTACTATTTGTTTCATAGGCTGCATAATATCCTTCTCCAATAGATTCAATCTTTACATAATTTTTAGATTGTTTTTCTCCTTTAGAATTCATTAAATAATACTTTTCACCGTCTTTAGAAACAACCGCCACTCCATATTGATCAAAATCTTGAGCATCTTTATAAATTGTTTTAATTGCTTCTTTACCATTAAAACCATAATATTGATATCCTTTATTTTGAACATATACTGGGAAAATATGACCGTGTACCGAAACAACATTAGGATTTAACTGAATACCTTTAACATCTTTTTCTTTACCATCTTTAGTAAATTTATGTGGACCATAAATATAACTTGCATTTTTAGATAAATAATTATTTACATCTTTATAATAACTTGTTGCTACAACATCCTTTTTACCATCTAAAGATAACAATCTTATACCATCCTCATTTTTTAAAATAAGTGATGAATCTTTGAATTTTACAGAATCTACTTCTACATTTTTTTCAAATTTAACTTTTCCTTTTAAATTAACATAAGCTAAGTTTATTTGTTGTTGATCATATAAAACAAAACCTTTTTTATAATCATTAGCAACAACCTTATATTGTCCTTTTAATTTAATAGTTAAGCCTTCTTCATCATTTTGACTATTTGAAGAAGTATCAAAAAGTACAGTTTTATCTTTATATGCTACTGTAATAAATGAATCATGATAAATTCCAGCATAATTGATTGCTTTTTTAGAAGTAGTTACAACTTCACCTTCACTATTTAAAACAGAATATTTTTTATTCTTATAGATAACAGGTAAATCATACATATAAATTTTTACCTTTTTACTATCTTTATATAATTCCTTCCCTTGTTGATCATAAATTGTATACTTGCCTTTAGCATCTTTAGCAACAATCATATTTTCAACAACGGATAATGTTGTTCCTTTTTTATATTTAATTAATTTTTTACCAGTTGTTGAAATATATTCATATTTTTTATCATGAACGACTACGTATCCTTCATTTTCTACCTTTTTATAAGAAGAATAAATAAACTTTGTTTTTAAATCTCCTTCTGATGTACATAAAGCATATTTATTATTTTTTTCAACAAATAATGTTTGTGTTATTGATTTACTTGAACAACCTGTTATTGTAAGCATCATGATAAGCATGCATGCTAGAAACTTTTTTTTCATGACGATGACCTCCTTGGTATGTTTATTATAACATAATAATGAGTTTATGAAATATTTATTAATTGTTCATGAACTATAAAAAAGGATTCAAAACGAATCCTATTTTTCTAATACATATTTAATCATTTCTTGAATTTCTTTTTCATTTTTTGCTCTTAATAAATAAACTTGATTCCCCATTGCCGCTGCTAATGCATCAGGTACAATTTCATGAGAAATAAGTTGATCTTTAAATTTCATACGTATTTGTTGACTATGATGTTTATATTTTAAAACGTCTCTTCTTCCAGCATATCCAATACAATATTGTTGTTTAGGTTCAATAAAACAACGATCATAAATCAACATGTCCGCAAAAATATCATAGACATTTGCGTTATATGAATAATTCATCATATCTGGAATATAGGCTCCAGGTGCTCTCATATTGACTTCTAAACCAACAAGATCTCCTTTTTTTCCTAAACCCTCTTTATCTTTACCTAATCTAAAGAATTCAAAATGGAAGAATTTTTGTTTAGCGTCAAAAGCCTTAACAACACGACTTCCTACTTCTTTAATATCACTACCTTCAACAATTTGTCCATAAAAAGCAGTATCTCCACCTTCATTGACCGTATCCATAATAGATTCCATCATCACATGACTTGTACAAATCAAAATATTTCCTTGACTATCAGTAATACCATCAAAAGTTTCTACAAGACCATCAATATATTCTTCTGCAATAAAGCTAATATTTCGATCCCAATTCTTTAAAAATTCCTTAACTTGTTTATTATTTTTTAATTTATATGTAGAAGAAGCACCCACACCATTATCTGGTTTTACAACAATTGGAAAACCAACTTCTTTACAAAAATCTAAAAGTTCTTGATCATCTTTAAATACTTTATATCTTGCTGTAGGAACGTTTGCTTTCTTATAAACATCTTTCATTTTTGATTTAAATTTCATCACTTCTAATTCTTTTGGTCTTAACCCATGATGAATATTAAAATCTTCTCTTAACTGAGCTTCTAATTCAAGCCAAAATTCATTTTGTGATTCAATATAATCAATGCGTCCATATTTCCCAATAAAAAATCCCATTGCACGATAAACTTCATCATAATTTTGAAGATTATTGACACGATAATATTCTACTAAGCTTTCCTTTGTTTCATTTACTAAATCATCATAAGGTGCATCTCCAATCCCTAAAACTGTAACACCTCTTTCTCTAAGTGATTTACAAAAATTCCAATAATATGTTGGAAAATTTGGTGAGATAAAGACTAAATTCATATTTCGATTTCCCCCCTTTATAAAATATGTCCTAAAAAATAGGGTAATTGTTTACGCCACCAAGGCCAATCATGGTTGACATCGCTTCCCCAAAAGTCACACCATGCATTGACACCTAAACGATCAAATGTTTCCTTCATTAATCCTGTTGATTTAACCATTTCATCTTCCCATGCACCTTGTCCACAACAAAGAATAATATGTCTTTGATTGTATAAATCAACATAAGGATGATTTCTTGACATCCCATTTAAGTACTTTAAAGGACTATTATTATAAATATTTTCATCAACATATTGCCCAAAGAAAAGATCAGTATCATAATATCCACTTAAAGCAATACATCCCATAAATAAATCAGGTCTTCGAAGCATCATATTTGCTGCATGTGTTGCTCCTAAAGAACATCCTGTCGTATAAATCATCTTTCCTGTACCATTAATTTCTTTTATTCTAGGCACTATTTCATCACAAATATAGTAATAAAATTGTTCTAATAAATAACTACGACGTGCTTTGTCTCCCATTTCATCAGAATAACTTTCTTCATCAATGCTTCCGACACAAAACAATTGTACATAACCATTTTCTATTTTATCTTTGATCACATCGACCATTCCAAAATTTTCATAATCTTGAGGATGACCATCTTGTGCTGGAAAGACAAGAAGTGGCACACCACTATGTCCATAAACGATAAAATCCATATTTCTATCTAAACATTGACTGTATTCACTATAGTATCTTTTTTCCATAAAAATACCTCCTACTACTTTTATTGTAGCACAAAGTATTTCCTATTTAAAAACCAAATATTTTTAATCTTAGTTTTTGATTCATCATCAATGATAAAGTTAATTTAACTGTTTCTCTTCCTAATTTTGCTTCTTGACAATCCTTCATAACTATTTCTAATAATTTCATTAAAATATAATATTCTTTTGAATAATGAATCTTTAATTCACTAACAAATGATTCAAAAGGATAAAGTTGGTAGTCTTTTTCCATTAATAAAATTACTCTTTCTACTTCTAAAAGAGATTGATTAAATGATTGTTTTTCTTTTAAATCATCATATACTTCTTTCAAATTATTGAAATATTTCATTAACCCCACTGGTATTTTTTCTATTTTATCTTTATAAACTAAAACATCTGTAATATTTAAATCTAAATAATCTTCACTTTCAGTAAAAGGTATATAGGCTATTTGTTCTTTTAAATAATTACGATCAACTTCTTTAGAGATAGTAGCCCATTCTTCATCAAAATCTTTTTGATAAAAATCACACAATAATAATAAAGGTAATACAATTGATTTTAATTCGATGATTTCTTTTAATAATTGGAAAACAATTTCCTTATGTTTTACTTCTACTTTTTCTAACTGTTGACTAAAAATCAATACTAAAAAGTGTTTTAATAAAGCATATTGATCGTCTTGACATTCCTTTTGATATTGTTTAATTAATTCTTCTATTATTTTTAAAGAATGTTCCAGCTCTTGATTTTTATCTTCTAATAATCGAAATGTTTCCTCTTTGCCAAATAAATAAAAATAGACCTCTATCGCTGATAAAAAATCATAATGTTCTTCTAAATAGCACTTATCCCAATTACCTTTATGTAAATACCAAAGGTCTGTTTTATATGCGGAATAATGTTGATCCAAGACCGTATTTAACCAACCTACAGTTTTCATTTGATCAACAATTATCCCATTTTCTACTTTTTTTAAAACAGCTAAAGCATATGTAATTTTATGATAAATACAACTCTTTTCTATTTCACAATTTTCAAAATAACTATAATCAAAATCTTGATAATCTTTAACATCCTTTAAAACAATTATTTCTTGATTTTCAAAAAGAACATTTTCTTTTTTCATGATTCCTGCATAATGCAATATATGTTTATATTTTTCACTATATTCTCTATATATTTGATCCATATTCATTCCCCTTTATTCTATATTCTTATTCTATTCCTAAATAACCTTTTCGTCATTGGACAAATAGTACAAAAAAAGAGAAATATTATATTTCTCCACGACAATCAATTACCATATCATTCCATTTAGCATTTCCATGAGTAGATGCTGAAACTTTTACAAATTTAAAACCGCAACTTTCATAAAAAGGAATAAGATGATCTTTACATGTCAAAATAAATCCGTCTACATCATTTTTTCTTTTCTCTACATATTCCTTTACCATTTCTCTAGCATAACCATGTCCTCTATATTCAGGTAAAATACAGACTGAAAAAATCATTTGATATTTTCCATTTTCTTGATGTAAAAAAGCATTTTCGTACATACTATCTGGTAGATTACATTCATTATTTCTTAGACCACCAATATAACCGATTGCTTGATGAGCAATATAAAAAATTTCAAATCCTTCATGATAAACTGCTAATCTTTCTTTTAATGATTGGTAACTTGCTGCATCTTGTATAGGAAAACAGGTTGTTTCTATATGATAAAGTAATTCTAAATCTTGTATCGTTACTTGTTTTAACATGATTTTCTCCTAAATCATGGCATAAAGACCAACAAAAGGCATGACTAAAATAAGTGCAGGAACAAGATTCATCGCTCTTACATCTAATATTTTAGAAACAGTTAACCCTGTAATCATTGTAATGACACCACCACAAGCCTTAAAATCAGCAATCATTGTTGAATTTACAAATGGTAAGATTGCTTTTGCCAGAAAGAAACATGCAAGTAAAATAAGTAATTGTGGAACACATATTAAACTTTGTGCATAACCTAAAGCAGCTCCAAATAAAACAGCTGTAAAAAAATCTAAAACCGATTTAGAAATTAAAACAGATGCATCACCTGACATTCCTTCTGTAAGAGCTCCAAATAATCCCATTCCAGACATTGAAAACATCAAAACAACTAATAAATAAAGATGCATATATTCTTCTTGATTACCTTCTATATGAAAAGGTAGCTTATCTAATAAAAATGCAAAGATATCATGAACATGATCATATAAATGACATAGTTCACCAATAACAAAACCTAAAATAATAGCCATAATAACCATAGGCAATGTTTTTACATTTAAAATAGAAGTAATCCCAATCGTAACTGAACAAATCCCAAATACTTTTGGAAGTTCTTCAATAAGATGTTTTGGTAATATTTTTTTAATAAATCCTCCGATAAATGTACCAATAAAGACAGCACATACATTTGTTAAAACGCCAACTGGCATAAAATCACCACCTTCTGTCCTATTATAACAAAACATAAATGAGTTGCACATAGAAAATTATGTACACCAACATATAAAAAAATTGTTAGATCTATATAAGATTTAACAACATGTAAAACAATTCTTTAATTTTATAAGTATTTAATATACCCCATATAATCAAATAAAAGGAAATACAAATGATCGTAAAACCTACTAATCCACCAATTTGAAAATAATACCAAAAGCCAAAAACAATGCATGCTATTAATAATATTATAAATCCACATTTCTTTTTGTACTTCTTTATATAATCATTTACTATTGGTAAATGATAGATATTTATTAATAAAGCAAAAATGACTAACCCATTAAACATACAATTTATAAAATTATCCGTTCTAATAATAGAAGTAGACAATATCAAACAACATAGAACAATCATTGTAATCTTAAATAAACTATTATTTAATATTCCATTAATCTTCACTTTTACATGATTTTTCATATAACACTTTCCTTTTTATTTTGGTAGTGTCAAAAATCTATATTAAATAGCGTAAATACACTACCTTCCAATTTATCTATATAAACAGTAAAATGATTACTGAGTATATCTTAGTAATCATCTTTTTTTGTTTTATCATAAAAAAATAAATAATCATCTAAAACATTATTAAAACAAATTAATTTATTATTCATTTTTTTATCTACAAAATCTTTTACTGAATGAATCATAAATGCCTCCTTATTATATAAATGAAAAAAAATTATAAAATTTGATTCGGAATTGTTACGTTTTTCATTTAGGAGAATGAATTTTATTTTTAGTCAAAAGTTATAATTCTTTAAACTACTTAGAATTAAGTTACCAATTTATAAAAGTACGTATTTATGTGTGCATAAAATATAATGATTAAGCATGTGTAGAAATGATTTACAGTAAAATTATCTTTTTTATGAGGTTTTAATATTTTTTGGGAAGTTATTATTAAAATGAAAATACCTAATATCATATTCTCATAGATACACCCTATTGTTTCTTTTATAAATTATTCATTCTACTTAAATTCTTTTTTTTACAACTACTCAATATTAAATAAGAATTGTTATTTAAACACTTAATGTTTATTGGAGAATGCTACCTGTCTATAAATTTAAGAGTTAGGATCATTAAATGGATTATAATATCTATAATTGTGCAATGTACCAAAATTAATTTTTATCTAAATATCTTTAACAATAATCTTATTTTTAACTTTTAGAATATTAACTTATAAGCCTACCCTCTATCTAAGATTAACAAGCGATTTATAATATTAAGTTTTATAGAGTGGTAGCTTTTTAGATTGCTATTAAAATCTAAAAGCTTTCATTATTTTGTGTTGTATCACCTTCTATAAATATTTTAATGAATAAGGTTTATATGTAATAAAAATTTAAAGAAGTATTAAAAAACGAGCTTGTACCTATTCATTAATAATTAACTACTTTAGATAGCAAACTGAACCGATTGAGTTTAGTTTACCTAAGCTACAATAAATGCTTTAATATTTTGAACACATCTATTTATAACTTGATGGTATGATAGCATACAATTTTATGCGTTTTTTCCCATATTTTTTATTTATCTATTTAATTTTTTGAGAATATTAAAATAAACAGTCCCTATCAAATTTTTAATATAGAAATTATTGCAAGAAGAATATATTAAATCCTTTTGACTTTATCAATATTTTGGTAAAGTGGACTTATTCAACGTATTGAATGGACTTTTCTAGCGTAACATTCAACTCAGCAAGTCTATGTTTTCAATTTATGAGTACAGGATAACTTAGTAAACTTTTGTATTAGTGCCTTAGCTGATATCTAATAACCAAAACTTTTAGATGGTCAGGTTCATCGTAATGATTGATCCACCCCATCGAAATTTAATGAAAAATAGCAGTTGATCAAGTCTATCGGAATACTTGATCAACCTAATCGGAATAAGTGATCAATTAGAGTGGAATAATCATTTATCAATTATTTTCTTTTCACTTTCAATAAGAAAAAAGTTTTTATTTCCACAATTAATAATAAGTCTCTATTTTTCAATAACTATTGTAAAATTATATCTTACTTAAGATAATATTTTAATTTTAAAGATAAAAAATTCTTCATCCTGCAATGCTTTATATTCTATATTGTAATTGTTCAGAATATTACTTACAATATATAAACCTAATCCATTACTATTTTCCTTATTTAAATCAAATTTAACATCAAATATTTCATCCATATTCGAAATTTTATTGTTACCGTATGAATTTTCTATATATAACCAATCATTAACCATCCCAATATTAATTACCCCATTTACATCAGTATATTTTACCGCATTACTAATCAAATTAGATAAAATAATCTTTAAAGCTGTTTTTCCTATATAAACATTCTCATCTAATATATAATTATTGACAGTTATTTTCTTTTGATGTGCTAATATTTCATACTTTTTTAATACATCTTCTAATGTATCATTTATTTTCAAATATTCTTCATCATTATTCAAATTTTCTATAGAATGAACTGATAATATTTGAGAAATATTTTTTGTTAAACTATCAACGATTTCAATGCATTCATTAATATAAATATCTTTCTCTTTATATTTTCCAATATTGTATTTCATGTTTTCCAGTATTATTTTAAGACTAGCAAGAGGAGTTTTAAGTTCATGGGATGCACCTTTAAAAAAGTCATATTTTAACTTTTCTAATTTTAAAATTTCTTTATTTTTAAATTCTAAATCGTCAATTGTTCTTAATAAAGTAGAATACAAATCATTAATTTGTTGTTTTAATTCTCCAACTTCATCATTAGAGCTAACTTCTAAACGTATTTTTTTATCAAGTTTCATCATTTTATCAGTAACAATTTGTATTTCTTGTATATTGTTTTTTATTAATTTTGCATAAATTAAAGAAATAATAGAAGAAAATAAAATTGATATTAACAAAGAATATGGTAAAAATTTAAGACTTAAATCTTTTGCATCTTTTTGCATATCAGCTGTAGAGACAAATTGTAGATATGTTTTTTTACCATCATTAAGCTTTATTTCTCTTTCTTCAATTATCAAAGAATTACTATTACTTTCTAAATTAGTATCTATATTATCTTTGATTTTTATTTCATTATTATTATTATTATTTCTTTCTTTTATAAATGCCTTTATTTCGCTACTTTTAGAATAAAGTTCCAAGGTTTGTTCTATATATTTTATTTCTTTTCCATTCATAATACTAGAAATTTCATTTGCTTTATTATAGACCTCTTCTTTTCTGGTCTCCAAATATGTTTTAGGAAAAATAAAGAAAACTAATAAATGAACTAATATAATTATTATTCCAAGAACAGAAAATATTTGTATGAACATTTTGGGAAATATCTTTAATTTTTTCATTTTCTCATTTTATCTCCAATTTATATCCCACATTTCTTATAGTGGTTATGCAGTCTAATTGTAATTTTTTTCTAAGTTCTTTTATGTATACGTCTATTACTCGATCGTAAGGAATTTCTTCGCTATCTTTCCATACATAATCAATAATTTGCATTCTAGTTAATACTTGTCCATTATTATCCAATAGACACTTTAATACATCTAGTTCTTTTGCATTTACATCTATTTCTTCATCATTTATTTTAGCTGTATAGCTATTAAAGTTAACCGATAAATCCTTATATTCAAACGTCTCTAAATGTCCATAATTCTTCTTAATCAAAGAATCTATTCTAACCTTTAAGACTGGCAATGAAAATGGCTTTTCTATATATCCATCTGCTAAATTAGTAAATGCATCAATTTTATATTCTTCATCACTAAATGCAGTCAAGATTAGAATTGGTAAATTGCTTTTCTTTCTAATTTCTTTCAACACTTCTAAACCATTTATAAAAGGTATCTGAATATCTAAGATAACCAAATTTATAGCGTTATTAAATTTTGACAAAGCTTCTATTCCATCTTTAGCTTGAATAACAGTATATCCAAATTCCAAAAGATATTCACTTATTCCCTCTCTGATCATATTATCATCTTCAACAATTAATATTTTCATAAATACCTCCACTTAAGCCTATACACTTATATTATACAGAATATTATTTGATATTTAAAAGTCAAAAAAATTTCGGTGCTAGAAAGCACCAAAACTTTTAATTATCGTCAATTAATAATTCTTTTGGGTTTCTTCTTAATATATTGAATGAAGAAACAATCAATGAAACAAGTAGTATTAAACTCATAAATATAACTACATAAATTATGAACTTAGGTACTACATTTATATCTAAACTTGATAATGTCTTATTAAATCCTTCAGCTTCTGCCCCACCACCTAATTGGCTAGATGCAGATTGTCTAGCTATTTGTTTAGCTATATCACCAGTAACCTTATTCAATATATTATTTCCAAGTTTGCTAGCTGTGTATTGAGCTAAGAAATAAGAACCAACGAATGCGGGGATTGATATAAATATCATCTCAATTAGGAATTGACCAAAAATTTCTAATTTTGATATACCTAATGATAGTAATACTGCTATTTCTTTCTTTCTAGCATTCATCCATAAGAATAGTAATAATGAAACTACAATTCCTGCAAATATTAATGAACCTACAAATAATTTATTTGAAATTGAGTAGATACCTGATATAGATTGTTGTAATGCAGGGTAATTTGATGAACTTTTAATCAAATTATATTCTCTCCAATTTATATCTAATTTCCCAAGATCTTTTATGACACTATCAAGATTCTTATCACCTTTTACAAAGAATGTTGCATCTTGGTATACAGCTGTATCTTCTGTATTACCATAAACTTTAGCGGCCGTATCAATATCAGTGATTAATGTATTTTCGTATAGTTCCTGTGCTGCACTTACTCCACCACTATTATGCCCATCGAATAGACCTTTAATTTCTACTTCTACTGTTTCATCTGCACCTTTTTCATTATCAGCGTCAAATAAATTAGATTTTAATTTTATCTTATCTCCAACTTTAAGATTATTTTTTTTAGCTAAATCTTTATGCATTAAGATTTTATTTTTATCTTCATTTTCTAAATGCTTTCCTTCTACTAATTTATATGCTTCTGATACAAATTTTGTTTCTTTTGATGAGTCATTAACCCCAGTTAACATAACTGTTCTTTTGAAATTCTTCGCTCTTTCAGGCGATTGATTCGCAAGAGTCTCCTGAGTTTCAATAATATCATAATCAACTAAATCTGCAACGCTGTTTATTCTTTTTACATAGGATTCTACACTATCTGTTTGAGATATCTTTTTAATATCTTCACCTTTTACATTTCCCCCACCTCTAGGTGTTCCTGGATTAACTTGTCTATTTATCTCCATAGAAAAACTATTTGTTATATTAGCCAATGTTTCTTTTGAAGCTCTGTCCGTAGCATCTTTAATAGATAAACTAATAAAACTTAAAATTGACATAGATAAAATAACTAACATAATAATTAATGATTTTAAGCTTTTTCTAGTTACATAAGCAAATGCATTTTTTATCATTATTCAACCTCCAAATTCATTTTATTTACTTTTTTCAAATTTTTACCACTTAGTTCTAAAATAATATCCGCAGAATCTGCTACTTCCTTACTATGTGTTACAACTATTACACATTTATTTTTGTCTTTAGCCAACGTCTTTAATATATCAATTATTTCTCCAGCAGTAACACTGTCTAAATTACCAGTAGGTTCATCAGCTAGTATTATTGGCGCATTTGATACCAATGCTCTAGCAATAGCTACTCTTTGTTGCTGTCCACCAGATAATTTCATAACATTTCTTTTTATTTGTTTTTTATCTAAACCTAGCTCAAACAAGATACTTTCATCTGCTGATTTGTTTACTAATCTAATATTTTCAATCGGTGTTAAATAATCTATCAAATTGTAGTTTTGAAATACTAAAGATATATTATTTTTTCTATGATTGTTATATCCTTTCTTTTGTATATCTTCATTCTTAAACAATATTTTTCCTGTTTTAGGTTTATCAAGTCCAGCAAGTAAGGAAAGAAGTGTAGTTTTTCCTGTTCCTGACTTTCCTACGATCGCATAAAACTTCCCAAGTTCAAATTTTTGATTTACTCCTGACAAAACTTTTTCTTTAGAATTTACATAACTATATGCCACATTCTTTATTTCTAATATATCCATTATTTTCTCCTAACTTATTTTTGATAATATTTCTTTAGGCTTCTTGATTAATATTAATGAAGAAGCAAATACAACTGATAAAACAATAATACTTATTAATATTAAATAACTTTGTCCAAGTGCTACTATATTTAACATAAAACCACTATTATTTATTAAACTTCCACCGGAAATTATTGAATCCTCTGAGTTAATGAATCCATCTACAATTACTTTTAGTAACACATTTCCTAAAAGTAAGGAAGATATTATACTTGGCATCGATATGAATATTAACTCGAATATAAATTGCATTATAATTTGCATCTTAGATGTTCCAATAGATAAAAATATACCTATTTCATAAACTCTTTCTCTTAACCATAGAACTAAGATTAATGAAAGAACAATCATTCCTCCTAACATAATAGAATAAGTCATTACTTTTATTATATGTTTTATTCCACTTACTGACTCTAAAGATTCCTCAAATACATTAGAATCTTTTTCAATGGAATACTTTGATTCATCAATTTTAAGCTCTTTCAATTTATTTAAGACTAAGTTTGTAGATTCTAAACTACCAGAATACATTAAAATTTTATTTGCAATTTTATTATTTTCTAAGTTATTTAATATCTCTTGGCTTGTTGAATAATCCACAAAAACCATATTTTCACTAAAATCAGAAGATAGACCTGTATATGTTTCCTGTTTTTTACCAGAAAATATTCCTATAATTTCAAATTTATGACTCTTTATTTTTCCACTTTTTTCAGTATCTAGTAATTCAAGATCAACTTCATCACCTAATTTTAGATTGTTTTGTTTAGCGAATTCTTCATGAACAATAATTGAATTTTTATCATTTTTCTCTATATTTTTACCTTCTTTAATTGTAAATACTTCACTATTAAATAAAATGTTTCTTTTAGTATTATTTGTAGCTTCGAGTGAAACAACATTCTTAAATTTATCAGATAAATCTTCTCTATTTATTTTTTGCTCTCCACTAACTACTTTAGCACCTTTTAGTTTTGCTAATCCATCATATTGAATTATTATTTCTTCAATTTCTTTTAATTTTTCAATATCCTTAAATTGATTAACATTAAAATATTTACCATCTTTTTTTGTTATTGATATTGAAGAATTAGAACTTTCGTATAAAGTCTTTTCTATTTCATTGCTTGATTTCATTATTGTTAAACAAGAATACAAACAAGAAAGAACTATTGTTAAAATAACAAAAATAATAAATGTTCTATTTTTTTTTCTTGTAATGTATGCTATTGCGTTTTTTATCACTTTTTTAATAAGCTCCTCTCTATTTTTTTATTCCACAACTAATTGTATCCACAGGACAAGCATTTTTGCATCGTCCACATCTGATGCATTCTAGATGATTACAATTTTCAACTGGATCTATATTCATTTGGCAAACTTTTTCACATTACCGCAACTGATGCACTTTTCTTCGTCTAGTCTATGCCTGAATACTGAAATTGGGCTAATAACTGAATAAATAGCTCCCAAAGTCCAAGCATACCAATTGGACTAATAAGCTTACAAAAATATGGAGACCCTTGTCCTAAAATATCAACTAAACATAGAGGAAGTATTATTACAAATACAATCGAGATTATATATTTCAATTTTCTCAAATTCTTATCAAGCTTAAATGTTTCAATTTTTTTAATTCTATCCAATTCCAACACACTCCAAGCAAATTCTTATTACCTTCTCCAATTCAACTCTAGTCGCTCCATGACTATATCCATAGTAAGTCATAGTCATATTAATAAAGAGAAATTACGGCTTTTTTAAAACTAATTAACCATATACCATTCACCGCTTTACATTTACTTATTTTTTATTTTTGTTAATTCTTTTTTCAATTAATCACTTGTTTTCACCGTTATCATCAACATTATCTATAGCAACACTAACAATATTAAAACATTTAATTTTTATTTCGTTCTAAACCTCAACTAAATTTGGAATCTCTTTTACACAAACTTTACGCTAAATTGTAAATACGTTTACCATACTTCTCAAAATATTTACTTGTAAAATCCTAACCATTTATGTCTTTTAGTAATAGTTTACGTAAATTCCTAACTGATTATTTTTTAAATGCTTCTGTATTTTCTAAATCAGTTTTTTCTGATAGAACAAAACCGTTTTTAGGACGTTCTTTTTTTTCTATAATTTGAATCTCAGTTTTTTTAAATTCATTCAGAAGTTTAATTTCAGATCCGCTGTTTGTACTAAAATAGCAATCGTATTTTCCATCACTTGAAACTCCTATTTTAGTATGAGTATCACATTTTGTCATTTTAGATATTTTTTCTTCTGATGTATTTTTTTCAAATATACCAATAGTTCCAATTCTTTTAAGCCCATTTTCCCATTTTTCATAACCACCTTCCTTTTTATTAACAACTGCTTTTTTTTGCTCTTTAGTCATTTTATTAAAAGTTAAAAAAGCATATTTTAATTCCTTATCTATAGGACTTTGATCATCTAACATCGCTATCTTTTTATCATCCATATACTTTTTAAATTTATTTGAAAGTTTAAATTTAAGACCTAAATATTCATAAACATATTCTTTTTTTGTTTTTAAAGTATAATCTGATGGCTTAAATGTTGCATTTTTATCCTTTTTGTTAGTTGACGTACCCTTCTCTTCAGAACTTATATTGATTGTCCTTCTTTAATTTTATTGCTTTCATTACTTTTTTTACACCCAACTGTACTTAAGCTCAAACATAACGTAAGTAATAGGAATGCACCTCTAGCTACTTTTTTTCCATAATTTTATCCTCCTTTATTTTTTAAACAAAAGCCTTTTATAACTACTTTCAATAATATTATAAACACCATTTATGAAACGTTGATGAAATACAATTTTTTATTTTTCCAAACCACAGTATAATAATATAAATATTGATGTTAGTATAAAAACTGTACAAGTTAAATGGAAGAATTAAACATCATTTGGTGCAATGTCATAAGTAAAAAAAGAAATGGAGAAAGACTATGTCAAAACCAGTATTTGATGATGAATTTAAACAAGGAGTTGTAGATTATGCTAACCAACATCCTGAAGAATTCAAAGTTTCTATTGCTAAAAGATTTGGTATTGCAGACAGTACAATTCATAAATGGATAAAAGATGCAAACAACAATGGCAATAAAATTGAATCTCGAGGATCCGGTAATTTTTCTAGTGATGAGGCTAAAGAAATTGCAAGATTAAGAAAAGAATTAAAAGATACACAGGATGCGTTAGAAGTGTTAAAAAAGGCTATTGGCATACTGGGAAAATAAACAAAACAGATATTTATAAGGCAGTTAAGGAAGAAAAGCAAAAGAAAATCCATAAGGAATCGTATGAAATATATGGATCACCAAAAATAACAGAACTACTGAACAAAAAGGGTGAAAAGGTAAGTCAAAAATATGTTTATTCGATCATGAAGGAAAACAATATCAAAGCAAAATATATTAAGCCATATATTCAAACAACAGTTAGTCATGATTTCTCTGACAAATTAAAAAATCTATTAAACAGACATTATGATCCTACGAAGCCAAATGTAGCTTGGTGAAAAATCAGTAAAAATAAACAAGCTATGATCCAAGACATTCATGCTGAACTGAGATGTAACAATCAAAGCAAGACCATCAATTTGTTTTCTCATGTCACAAAACTGCTTGGCAACATAAATATTTTTGATTTCATCGGTATTGATAATCATAGCAGGTTCTCCAATAAAATCTTGAGATTTTGTTTGGTACAGGAAATATGATAATGGGCAATATCAAAATCAATAACATCATACTTTTATCAATGATGACAGGAAGAAAAGTATTTTCTTCTTCAAGAATCAAAGCCTTTTGTTTATAGAAGCTGGAAATACTAATATGATTGTCATTACAATACTTTTTAATGGCGTTGCTAAATATTTATATCTAGCAACTTAATACTATCATACTTCAATAAATATCTTTCACATTTTTTTGATTATAATATTTTAATTTTTGAGAATTTAATTACTACTGTAGATAAAAAGAGCTCATTTCAATTGAGCCCTTCTATAATTCAATAATTCTATTATTTCCCAAAATATCTATCTAATAAACCTTTTAATGCTTTACCATGTCTAGCTTCATCTCTAGCCATTTCATGAACAGTATCATGAATTGCATCTAAATTATTCTTTTTAGCACATGTAGCAAGTTCAACTTTACCAGCAGTAGCTCCAAATTCACAATCAACACGCCAAGCTAAATTATCTTTAGTTGTTGCTTTCATATTTGGTTCTAAATCTTCTCCTAACATTTCAGCAAATTTAGCTGCATGTTCTGCTTCTTCATAAGCAGCTTTTTCCCAATATAATCCAATTTCAGGATAACCTTCTCTATGAGCAATTCTTGCCATACATAAATACATACCAACTTCTGAACATTCACCTTCAAAGTTAGCTTTTAATTGATCAAAGATATATTTTTTATCTTCATCACTGATATCAGGATTATTTTTTACAGTTTTAGCATAGATTCCATATTCATGTTCAGCTGCTAATTTCATTTCACCTTTTACTTCTTCAAACATGTCAGCCCCTACGTGACACACTGGACATTCAGCTGGTGCTGCATCTCCTTCATAAACATATCCACATACTTTACATACAAATTTAGCCATATTTCTTTTCTCCTTTTTTTAATTCCTTATTAGGAATGATTACTACTTAATTATAACATATAATTCTCCATTGTCAATCTCTTTAGAAACATTATTTAACTCTTTCTATTATTATAACTCTTTTTCAAAAGAAAAAGATGCCTATTTAGCATCTCTTGATCGAACTAAAATAATATTTTCATTATTTTCAATAATTGTATAATCACCTTTAACTTCATTTGATACACATAATGGATCATCTCTTTTAAGTAAATAATGATCTAATGTATATTCAGCTTGACTAATAGATAGAATACTTTCATTTAAAGCAAATAATGAAAAATAATAATATTCTTGATTATATATATGATGAATTCCTGGTTTTAATAATTGAATACAGTTTTGTTGATCAATAACCTTTATAGAAACATCTTGATATTTTTCAAGCAAACACATAACTGCAAAAAAATGATCTAAACGTCCTCCGGTAACACCATATAATTCAATTTCATCATAACCTTTAGAAATTGCATATTCGATAGCAGCATGAGTATCTGTCACATCTTTTCTTTCTGGTAAAATTTGAATATTTAAATTTTCTAATGTCTGTCTATTTTGTAAGGAATCAAAATCACCGATGGCAAACTTTGGTGTAATTCCTTGTTTCAATAATTCTTCCACACCATGATCTACCCCAATATATTCTCTGTCTTGAGGAAGTATCATCTTTTCTAAATGTGTGGCACATAACGCTATTTTCATTTTAAAGAAGCAATCCTTTGTGAACAATCTTCACTATTAAATACATAGCTTCCAGCAACAAGAACATCAACACCTGCTTCTTTACATTGTTTTCCTGTTGATTCGTTGATTCCACCATCAACTTCAATGAGATAATTGTAATTATTATCTTTTCTTCTTGAAGCTAGATCTTTAATTTTATCAAGAGCAATTTTCTTAAATGATTGTCCACCAAACCCTGGTTCAACGGACATCACTAAAACAACATCTAATAAAGATAAATAATCTTGAATAGCATCAACCGGTGTATTTGGTTTAATACTTATTCCTACTTGTACATTATTTTCTTTAATATGATGAATAAGTGCTAAAGTATCTTCTTTATTTTCCATTGTTTCAATATGAAAAACAATTAAATTTGCTCCACTTTTAATAAATTCATCTACATACTTTTGAGGTTCACTGATCATTAAATGAACATCTAAAAATAAATTTGTTACTTTAGAAACATCTTTTAAAATACTATATCCAAAAGAAATATTAGGTACAAAATGTCCATCCATAACATCATAATGAAGCCAATCAGCTTTTCCATTTTCGATTTTTTCAATATCATCTTTCAAACAAGCAAAATTTGCTGAAAGAAGAGAAGGTGCAACTTTAACCATATCGTTTCTCCTTTTTTTCCTTTAATTCTTTTAACATTGTTAAATAATGTTCATAACGTTCTTTAGAAATCTTTCCTTCATCAACAGCCTCTTTAACAGCACAATGAGGTTCACTATCATGCAAACATCCTCTAAACTTACAAGCAGTAGCATATTCATCAAAATCATGATATGCTCTCGCTGCTTCTGTTGGTTCCATCTCTAATTCAAGAGATGAAAAACCAGGAGTATCTGCTACATAACCATCATATAAATTCATGAGTTCAACATGTCTTGTCGTATGTTTCCCTCTTCCAAGAGCTTTTGATATTTGATTTGTTTCCAAATTTAAAGAAATATCTAACGCATTTAAAAGCGTTGATTTACCAACACCACTTTGTCCAGTAATCACAGTCACTTGATCTTTAAAAATTTCTTTAATCTCATTTATTCCTTTATTTTGTTTAGAACTTGTTTCAATCACAGTATATCCTGCATTTCTATATTCTTGAATATATTGATAAATAGAGTCATCCCCTTCAATATCCATTTTAGAAATAACAATGATTGGTTTAATGTGATAGTGTTCTATCAATAATAAGAACTTATCTAATAATACTGTTGAAAAATCAGGCTCTTTTCTTGAAAAAACAAGTAATGCTTGATCAATATTTGCAATCGGTGGTCTTCTTAAAACATTTTTTCTCTCTAATATTTTGAGAAGGTAACCATCATCATGGTTACCTTTTTGAAATTCTACAAAATCACCAACAACTGGTTTTATATCTTGTTTTCTAAATTTTCCACGGGCACGACATTGATGCACTTCATGACCATCATCAATGTAATAAAAACCAGCTAATGCCTTGACAATACGCCCTTCATCTATGTTAGTCTTCATAATAATAGATTGTAATTGTCGTTCCTTTTTTATCTACTTTTGTTCCAGCAGCAATACTTTGTTTGTAAACTGCACCGATATAACGTTCATCTCCACCTGATTCAGGGAATTGTGTCCCTTCCATTGAAACAGTAAAGCCTAAGTTTTCAAGATTAGATTTCGCACTATCTGGTGTTAAACCAACAACAGAAGGCACTGTTTGACTATAACCAGTAGAAACAGTCAACGTAATATTTCTATTTGTATCTGTTGGGTCTACTTTATAGCCTTTCGCTAAATTTTGATCAATAACGGTACCTGCCGGTTGATCAGAAGTTTGTTCACGTTTTGTAACATTGAATCCTAAACCACTCAATTTATTATAGGCATCATCATAGCTCATACCTGTATAATCATCTAAAATCACATAGGATCCTTTAGAAATCGTAAGTGTAATTGTACGATCTTTATCTGTAGGATCTTGTTTATAACCTTTTTCTAAACTTTGTTCTAAAACTGTTCCCGCCTTTTTATCAGAAACTTCACGTTTTATATCAACTTTAAAGCCAATCTTATTTAATTTCTTTTTAGCTTCATCATAACTTAATCCCGTATAATTATCTAAAACAATATATTTACCTTTTGAAACAGTAATTGTGATAACATCTCCTTCTTTAATAGAAGAACCTTTTTCTGGATCAGTTTTTGTAATTAAACCTTTTTTATAATCATCAGATAATTCTTTAAAAACTGTCTTATTAATTGTAACATCATAATCTTTTAATATTTTTTCTGCTTCACCTTGTTTCAATCCAACTAAATCTGGCATTACATTTGGTTGTTTATTTCCACCAAAAAGTAAGAAATAACAAATAATTCCAATAATCAAAACAACACCTGCAACGACTCCTGCAAGAACTTTAGGATTTTTTAATTTTTCTAAAATTTGTTTTCCTTTACCATTATTATTCTTCTTTTCAACAGCTCTTTCTTCAACTTCTTCTGGTTCTTCTTCATCAAAGATTTGTCGTGGATTTACAACAATCGTAGGATCATTCACTTCATCACTATGATCAAAAACAAGTTTTTCTTCATCTGTTCTAGATAAACATGTTTGTAAATCTTCTAACATTTCCGTAGCACTTTTATAACGATCATTTAAGTTTTTAGCAGTTGCTTTAATAATAATATTTTCTACTGATTGAGGAATAGATGGATTAAATTCTCTAAGTGATGGTAAATCTTCTTGCATATGTTTTAAAGCAATATTCACTGGAGATTCCCCATTAAATGGTACTTGTCCTCTTAATAATTCATAAAAAACAATTCCTAAAGCATAAATATCACTTTGAACTGTCGCTTTTTCTCCTCGTGCTAATTCTGGTGCTAAATAATGAAGAGAACCCATAATCACATCTGTTTGTGTAAACTGTGTAAGTGATTGAATAGAAGCAATTCCAAAATCAGCAATCTTAGCTGTTCCTGTATCCGTTACTAAAATATTTTGTGGTTTTAAATCACGATGAATAATTCCCATTTGATGTGCTCTTGCTGTTCCTGAAAGCACTTGTTTCATAATGTCAATAGCTTCCATTACATGTAAAGCACCTCTTTTAGCAATTAATTCTTTCAATGTTCTACCAGGTACATATTCCATGACAATATAGTATTGATCATTATCTTCACCAACATCATAAATTTCAACAATATTTTTATGTGAAAGCGCAGCTGCTGCTGAAGCTTCTCTTTGAAATCTTGCAATATAAATTGGATCTTTCGCTAAAGATGTACGTAATATCTTGATAGCAATTGTACGATTTAAAATCGTATCATTTGCTAGATAAACATCTGCCATTCCTCCTTGACCAATAATATCAATCAATTCATAACGTTCAGCAATGATTTTATTCATTTTTTAACGTCCTCCTTCTATTAACACAGCAGCAATATTATCATGTCCACCATGTTCATTTGCTTGTTCAATTAAAAGATGTACTTTATCTCTAACATTCATATTTTTTTTAACAATATTTAAAATTTCCTCATCTTCTAAAGAATTAAATAACCCATCACTACAAATCAAAATATTCTTCCCATTTAATTTATACTTTTGAATATCTGGTACAATATTCATCTCAACACCAATAGCTTGCATTAAAACATTCTTTTGACGATGATTCTTTCCTTCTTCCTTTGTAATTGCTCCTCTTTCAATCAATTCATTGACTAAAGTATGATCCCTTGTCATTTGGGTAATTTCTTGATCATCATAAATATAAATACGACTATCACCTACATGACAAAAGAAAGCATCATCACCATCAACCACCGCAATCGCTACAGTTGTTCCCATTCCTTTCGTATCTTCTTGCATATTAGCCATTCTTTTTACAATTTGATGAGCTTCTAAAACAGTATCCATTAACCAATTTGTCACTTCTTCATCATCCAAAAAAGGTGGATTGGCTTTAAAACATGTAAGTACATGTTCTTCTACAACATGAGATGCAATTTCTCCTGCCTTATGTCCTCCCATACCATCACAAACAACACCTAAAACCTGATCTTTTAAATTGATGGCCGTTGCTGCTTGATCTTGATTTTTTTCTCTGATTTTCCCAATATCAGTCAATGCATAATACTCCATTATATCACCCCACTACGTTTTGCTCTTAGCTGACCACATGCTCCATCTATATCTCTACCATGTTCTTTTCTAACCGTACAGTTAATATGTAATCTTAATAGTTCGTCTTTAAATTCCTCTACATGACTACTTGGTTTAAAACCATGTTCATCAACACTATTATAAGGAATTAAATTCACATACGCATTCAATCCTCTCATATAATGAGCAAGCTGTCTAGCATGTGCAAGTGAATCGTTGACATCATCTAATAAAATATATTCAAATGTCACTCTACGATTCGTTTTTTCGATATAATCTGCAACACCTTTTCTTAAAGCATCCATATTAAACGCTTTATTTACAGGCATTAATTGGTCTCTAATTTCATCATTAGGGGCATGTAAAGAAATAGCAAGGTTTGTTTGAATTCCTTCATTGCTATATCTTTCAATCATATTGACAAGTCCACATGTAGAAATCGTAATATGTCTTGCTCCAATAGCTAAACCATGAGGATGATTAATAATTCTAACGAATTTCATCACTTCATCATAGTTATCAAAAGGTTCACCTGTTCCCATGACAACAACATGTGAAACACGAATACCTGTATCTTTAGCGACTGCCATGACTTGATTGACCATTTCACCAGCTGTTAAGTTACGTTGTTTTTTTAAAAGCCCACTAGCACAGAAGGCACATTGCATATTGCATCCTACTTGACTTGTTACACATAATGATTGACCATAGTCATGTCTCATTAAAACGGCTTCTATTAAGTTACCATCAATCATTTTAAATAAGTATTTGATAGTTCCATCACTTGATACTTGCTTTTCTTGTATTTCAAAGGTATCAATGATGCATTGTTTTTCCAATTTTTCTCTTAAATCTTTTGATATATTAGACATTTCTTGAAAATCAAAAGCATTTTTTTGATATAACCATTGAAAAACCTGCTTTGCTCTAAAAGTTTTTTCATTGATTGATTTAAAATATTCAGTTAATTCTTCTAAAGAATAATTATATAAATGTTCCATCTTCTATCCCTTTTTCATTTTACACATATAAAATCCATCTGTGTGATATTCATAATTCAAAATTGTACGTTGTTCAATAACTTTCATATCAGGATGTTTTTGAATAAAATGTTCAATCATCATCCCATTTTCCTTTTTATTGATTGTACATGTACTATAAACCATTGTACCATCATTTTTCAATAAATTATACGCATTTTCTAATAAAAGTGCTTGTAATGGGATTAAACCATCCATCACACTCGAATCATGATATTTAATTTCTGGTTTACGTTTTAAAACTCCAAATCCTGAACAAGGTGCATCTAATAAAATACGATCAAACGTTTCAGGAGGATAGCGTTCTATGAGCTTTGTAGAATCACCTGCTTGAACATGTACATTTTTAACACCTAAACGTTTTAAATTATGTTCTATTAATTTTACTTTGTGCTTATATAAATCATAGGCTTCTATTTTTCCTTGATTTTCCATTAATGCTGCAAGATGTGTTGTTTTACTTCCTGGAGCACTACACATATCTAAAACGTAATCTGTTTTTTGAGGATCTAAAAGTCTTGCTACTAATTGACTTGATTCATCTTGAATCGTTACTTTACCTTCTTTGTAATAAGAAGTATAGGCTAGATTTCCTCTTTTATATAAAAGAGCATCTTGAGACAATGTTCCCTCTTCAAAACAGCTTTCTTTTAATAACTCTTCTTTTGTTGTTTTTAATGTATTGACTCTCCCACTTCTTGTAGGAGGCATGTTATCTTCTTCACAAATCATTTTTGTTTTTTCTAAACCATATTGTTTATTAAACATTTTGACCATCCATAAAGGATGTGATGTCATAATCGAGATTTTTTCTAATTCATCTAATTCCTCTAACGATCTTCTTTCGTTTCTTGTAAAATTCCTCAATACCGCATTTACAAATTGACTTGTTTGATAACCTTCTTTTTTAGCTATTTTAACCGCTTCATTAATAATGGCATATTCAGGTATTTTATCTAAATATATCAATTGATATAAAGACATATAAAGAAGTGTCCTTATTTTTTTCTTTACTCTTTTTCCTTTAATATAAGGTTGAAGTTGATATTGAATATATAAAAGATTTTGAATTGTTCCATAAACAATGGTCGTACATAAATCTTTATCTTCTCTTTTTAAATTACTTTTCTTTAATTGTTCATTTAAAGCAATATTTAAAAAACTCTCATCTTCAAAATATTGATTTAAAATCATATATGCATTTTCTCTTGCCATAACTATATCGTTGTGTATGGATTAAAATCACATATCACATTTACCTTTCTTCCTTTTTTATTATAATAATCACTCATTGCATGCAACACCTCATAAACATGTGTTGTATTCGTTATTTTAAGTGTCATTCTCTTTCGATAAATATCATTCATCTTATAAATCGTACAATTAGCAGGTCCTAAAACAATTGCCTTCGGTAATTGTTTTACTAAATATTCCTTTATTTGTTGACTACAAAAAGTCACATCATCTTCTTTTTTACCTTGCACTAAAATACTTATTAAATAACAATAAGGTGGATATTTTGCAAGTTTTCTCATTTCCATTTCTTTTTGATAAAAACTTTGATAATCATGATTTTTAACACATTGTAAAACAAAATGATCAGGGTTATACGTTTGAATCATCACTGTTCCTTGTTTCTTCCCTCGACCACTTCTACCAGAAACTTGTTCTAATAATTGAAATGTTCTTTCATTTGCTCTAAAATCAGGAATATTTAAAGAAAGATCTGCATTAATAACTCCTACAAAAGTCACATTTTCAAAATCTAATCCTTTAGCAATCATCTGTGTTCCTATTAATATATTTGCTTCTTGATTTTCAAATTGTTTAAGCAATTGATGATGTCCTTGCTTCTTCCTTGTAGAATCTACATCATAGCGAATCACTCTTGAATTTATAAAATTATTTTGTAAATATTCTTCTATCTTTTGTGTCCCACTGCCAATAAGTTTAATATTGGTACTTCCACAATGACTGCATTTTTGCTGGTAAGGTACTTGAAAGTCACAATAATGACAACGCATTGTATGGGTATCTTTGTGATAAGTTAAAGATACATCACAATGAGGACATTTTAATACCTCATCACAATCTAAACAACGAACATAACTTGAATAACCTCTTTTATTAAGCAATAAAATCACTTGTTCATTTTTATCGATTGTTTCTTGTATTTTAGCTTTCATCTTCCTTGATAATACTTCATAATGATGTGCTTTCATTTCTTCGACCATATCAATCAATTCAATTTGTGGTAAAGGTTTTTGATTGACCCTTTGAGAAAGTATACATAATTCATATGCACCCTTTAAAGCACGACTATAGCTTTCAAGAGAAGGTGTGGCACTACCTAAAACAACTGGACATTGATGATAAGCACCCCTTTTTCTCGCTACTTGAGATGTTAAATAACGTGGTGGACTTTCTTGTTTATAACTAGCATCATGTTCTTCATCCATAATAATCAAACCTATATTTTCCAGTGGTGCAAAAACAGCACTTCTTGCTCCAACGACAATTTTTACTTCATCACCAATGATTCGACGATATTCATCATATCTTTCTCCCGCTGATAATTTTGAATGTAAGATAGCGACGCTTTTCCCAAAACGGCTTTTAAAAGCAGAGACCATCATTGGAGTCAAAGCAATTTCAGGGACAAGCATCAAGACAGTTTTTCCTTGTTCAATCACAAATCTAGAAAGGTGTAAATAAACTTCTGTTTTTCCTGAACCTGTGACTCCATAAAGTAAAAAGGTTTTAAATTGATGAAAAGATGCTAATATTTGATTAACAACTTTTTGTTGACTAGTAGTCAAGGGATAATCTTCTTGTTGTAGATGTTCATTGTAAGGATTTCGATAAACTTCTACTTGTTTATAAATAATTGCTCCTTGTTTTTCTATATTATTTAAAAGAGCTGTTGAAAAAGGATAATCCTTTATGGGTAATAAATCGTGTTCTTTTATATAATTTAAAGCTTCTTGTTGTTTTGTTGTTTTAAGGGGAATATCTTTTACAAAGGAAACAACTTTTTGATATTTAATACCAACACTATGATTGGTACTTGGTTTTAATTGAGGTGGTAACATACATTGTAAACAACTGATTCTTGTAGAAAGCGTTTGTTTTGAAAGATAGTTTGCAAGTTCTTGTAATTCTTGATTAAGTAATGGTTTTTGATCAATGACATCTTGGATAAAAGAATATTTAAAACCATTTTTTTCTTCTAATTGTTTTTGAGTAAAAAGTGTTTCTTGACACTCAACGACATAACCTACAAGTTGTTGATAACCAAAACGGATATGGACTCGACAACCTGCCAAAACTTGATATTTAGATAAATAGTCATAGGTCGTATCTAATTTATAGATTGCATGTTCCACAAGAACTTTAACAATATACATATTTCCACCTCTCTTTTGTTTGTATTTTACCACATCTATTGTAGCTTTATCAAAAAAACTGTCAGTTATAAAAACCAACAGTTACTTTTGATGTTCTTTAATAATTTTTGCTATTTTATCTTTTGCTAGATGAACATCATCATTTTCTACAACATATTTATATTCATCTTTTGTTTGAATTTCTTTACGTGCTTTATCCAAACGTTCTTTTACGATATCTTCGCTTTCAGTACGTCTACCACGAATACGTCTTTCTAATTCTTCTAATGAAGGTGGTACCAAGAAAATCGTAAGGGCATCTGGACACTTTTTCATGACTTGCAACGCTCCTTGAACTTCGATTTCTAAAACGACATTTTTCCCTTCATCTAATAAACGATCTACATTATCTTTAGGGGTACCATAATAATTACCTACAAATCTTGCCCATTCTAATAATCCACCTTGAGCAATTTTATCTACAAACGTTTTTTCATCAACAAAGAAATAATCTACACCATCTGTTTCTGTAGGTCTAGGTTTTCTTGTTGTCATTGAAATAGAATAACTTAAATTTAAACTTTCATCTTTGAACAATTCTTCTCTTACTGTTCCTTTACCAACACCACTAGGCCCACTAAGAATGATTAACATTCCTCTTTTCAATTTTTCCACACCCCTTTTTTTATAAAAATAACTCTACAATAACAAAGAGATAATGTCAATTAAATTTCAAATATGTTATAGTATTTTGGGGTGATAACTATGGCATATGATGGCATTATGATGCATCAAGTAAAAAATTTATTGATAGAAACAATAAAAGGCGGTCGTATCAATAAAATTTATCAAATATCAAAATATGAACTTTTATTTCAAGTTCGTGCAAATAAAAAGAATTATCAGTTATTGATTTCAAGTCATCCAATGTATGCACGTGTTCAATTAACATCTTTATCTTATCCAACACCAGAATCTCCTAATCCGCTTACAATGCTTTATCGTAAGCTTTTAGAAGGTGGTTATATTAAAGATATTGAACAAATCGATTTGGATCGTATTTTTAAAATCACTTTTAGCTGTCACAATGAATTAGGTGATTATATTGAATATGTTCTCTATGTAGAAGTCATGGGAAAACATTCAAACATTATTTTAGTAGGTCAAAACGATAAAATCATTGATTGTATTAAACATATTTCACCAAGTATGAACAGTGAAAGATTTTTACAACCAGGAGCCCTTTATCAATTACCACCAATGATGGAAAAACTCGATCCTTTTACAAATGAATTTGTAGAAGATAACCAACTTACTAAAATCTATCAAGGAATGTCTCCTATTTTATCTAAAGAAATCTTATATCGTATTGATCAAGATGAATCTTTTAAAGAGATTATGAAAGAAATAGAAAATTCTCAAAATCTCTACATTACGAAAGTCAATGATAAAGAATATTTTCATGTTATTGAACTGACACATTTACAAGGAGAAACGTCTAAATATTCTTTATTTGATGGTTTAGATACTCACTTTAATGAAATAGATCAAAAAGAAAGAATTAAACAACAAACAAGTAATCTTTTAAAATTTATACAAAATGAATATCAAAAAAATACTTCAAAATTAAAGAAATTAAAAGCAACCTTAGATGATTCACATAATAGTGATGATTATCGTATTAAAGGAGATTTATTATATGCTTCTTTACATTTAATACAAAAAGGGATGACTCATGTTGTTGTTGACAATTATTATGATAATACAAAATTAGATATTACTTTAGATCCTAAATTAGATCCAAAAGCCAATGCTCAAAAATATTATCAAAAATATCAAAAAGCTAAAAATTCAATCAATGTTCTTTTAGAACAAATTGATTTAACTGAAAAAGAAATTGAATATTTCGATTCTTTAATAACCGCTATGTCACAAGCAACATATTATGATGCTTTAGAAATCAAAGAAGAATTAGAAAACGAAGGATATTTAAAAAAGAAAAAACAAAAAAATACAATTCGTAAGAAAAAACGTCCTCAATTTCAACAATATCTTACAAAAGATGGAATTGAAATCGATATTGGTAAAAATAACTTACAAAACGATTATTTAACATTTAAATATGCGCATCGTTATGATATGTGGTTCCATGCAAAAGATATGCCAGGAAGCCATGTCATTGTTAAAGCACAAGATTTAGATGAATATACGATTCGTTTAGCTGCTAAAATTGCTGCATACTATTCAAAAGGAAAAAATTCAAGTAGTGTTCCAGTAAACTATACACTCGTCAAAACACTCAAAAAACCTGCGGGTAGTAAACCAGGAAAAGTAATTTTAGATAATTATAAAACAATCTATATTGATCCAGATGATGAGTTTTTACAAGAACTTACAAAAAAATAGATGCTAAGCACCTATTTTTAATAACGATTTGTTTGTGTATAACATGTTTGTTCATAGCGAGGGTAATAACGTGGAACATAAACAATGTTATTGACACGACGACATTCAATTGGACAAATAATAGGTTGTTCTACATATTGATTTTGAAATGTTGTACATACTTTCTTAGGAGCGACAATTGGTTGTGGAGTAAAACCATTTCCTATATTTGAATTAAAATAATTTGCATAACCGTTATTATCAAAGTTTCCATATTGTCCTTGACAGCATGTATTTTGTTGACAATTACAGCTCATAATAACACCTCCTAATATAAGGTATGGTCATGTATTAAAAAGAATTGGACTTTTGTAAAGGAGAAACAAATGAAATTAATAAAATGGAATTTACATGAAGATGTAGAAGCATATACAACAACTAGGAAATTAGGTGATATTTCTTTAAATAATCCAAATTATTTAAAAGTATTAGAAAATAGACAAGAACTTGCTTCATTACTAAATACAGATTTAGAACATATGGTAGCCCCTAGACAAACACATTCTACCAATTTAAAACAAGTCTTTTTAATGAAAGATGGTGGTACCAATATGTTAAAACAAACAGATGACCTCTATGAAGTAGATGCAACTTATACGAAAGATAAAGATTTATTCTTACTGTCATTTCATGCAGATTGCACACCAATTTTAGTCTATTGCAAAGATCAAAAAATCGTTTGTGCTATTCATTCAGGATGGCTTGGTACAGTTAGACAAATTGTTGATCATACAATTCGTTATCTTATTGAAAAAGAAAATTGTAATCCAAAAGAAATGTATTGTTTAATAGGTCCTTGTCTTTCTAAAAAGCACTTAGAAGTGCAAGATGATGTGATTAATCAAGTTAAGAAAATGAACTTTGATACTTCACCTTTTTATCAAAAAACAGATGAAAATCATTATTTATTAGATAATAAAGGATTAAATAAACAACAATTATTAAATTTAGGGGTTTTAGAAGAAAATATTCAAGTTTCTTCTTATTGTACAAATGAAAATAATGATTTATTCTTTTCACATCGTGTCAATCATGATGGTCAAAGAAATGTAACAATCATTAAAAGAAAATAGGCGATATGAAATTCATATCGCCTATGATTTTAAGATTTAAAATATTCTTCAACATCTTTTCTTTCATCAGCTGTCAATTTTAAAACATCCATAGCTCTTTGCATAGAACATTGTAATTCACTCATTAAATTTGTTACATGTTCAATATTTTTCTTTCTTCTTTCCAATTTTTGTCCTTGTACCAGTCCCATAGAATGTCCTTTTTCTATATTTTCTCTGGCTATCATTTCTCCTAAATTACACATCTTTTTAACCTCCTTCTCTATTTCTTCAAATCCATATTCTT
>NZ_JAJDKA010000026.1:0-39570 GCF_020589945.1 Faecalibacillus sp. MSK20_93
TACTCCGCCTAATAATTTAGAGCGAACCTCTAAGCACCGGATAATTTAATATACCTCATTAAGTAACTTAATTCTTTTTTTTCATTATATCATATTTGATATATTAAATATTAGTTTACTTTTTTAATTTTTCTGGTTTTTTTGGCTCATATGGTCCTACAAAAGAATATGATGAACAAGATGTATATGCAAGTGAATTAAGAAAATCACATGCTTTTTTCGATACAGCTTTTTTTACCCTATTTTTACTACGTTCTTTCATAATTATCTCCTCCTTACTATAATCTAAATATAATTTAATGATATTTGTACATTTTTATCATATTATGCAATATTTCATCATAAAAAACAAAAAATGTGGCAAATTGTAACATTGCGACCTAGAGTCGCAGGAATTTATATATCTTTTTATTAGGTGATAAATATGTACAAAGAAATAATTGGTAAAAATTTAAAATATTTACGAGATAAGAAAAATGTTACACAAATATTAGCTGAAGAAATGACAGGCATAGATAGAACAACAATTTCTGCTTATGAATTGGCAAAAAGAGAACCAAGCGTAAGTAATTTAATATCACTTGCCAATTATTATAAAGTAACATTAGATTTTTTATGTGGGCGAAACCAAAGAATGATTATCGATATTACCGATCTTGATGAATTATCAAAAAATAAAATAATGTCTATAATTAATAATGAGGATAAAAAAAAGGAGCTATGATATGAACTTTAAAAATATTGTCAATAAGTTATGTTCACAATTTGATTCAAAAGCATATGATCAAGATATTTTAAAATACGGTCTAGAAGTTTTGATTTATAATTTATTTACCATATTAATTTTAATCGTTTTATCTATTTTATTTCAAAATTGTGGATTTGGATTATATTTTATACCTACTTTTTGTATATTGAGAATTACATTGGGAGGTTTTCATTGTAAAACAATATATGGATGTACCTCTTTAATGGTTATTATATACTCACTAACAAATATACTAAGTAAAGAAATTTTTTATCATAATTTATTAAAAATCGCTTCACCTATCCTAATTATATTACTTTTTATTATAAAGCCCTGTGAAGAAAATACTTTACATTTGAAAAATTATAATATTTACTACAAATATCTTCTTATTATTATTTTTTCTTTAGTTCTAATAATTTCTAAAAATAAAATTCTTAATTTAGGTATGTTTTCTGCTCTATTTGTTACAGAACTGATGCACTTTTTCAATTTCCATAGATTAGAAAAATATTAAGTATTGCTTAAAATGTAAATATTGATATCGTAATATTTACTTCAACAAAAGGGACTCATAATTTTCCTTTTAAATCAAGGAAGATATTGAGTCCTTTTAAAATATAATTAAGGTTTTATAATTTCTATTTCTTTATCTAGAGTTACTTTTTCATTGTATAGCCATCTTATTATATTAAAAATAACTTCCAATTCCTTACATGTTTCGCCACTATTTAATTTATCAATTAAATCTACGGCTTTTTTTGTTTTTTGACTATTAGTACATCTTTGACCATATAATGTTACTTCTAATGTACTTTTATTAGCAATAACATGTGCATATTCATTTTCAAAAGCCAATCCTTTGATACGTTCATTTGCCTGTATAAGATTATTATCTTCAGTGGCTTTATCTAAATCTAAATCATGATAAATATAATAATTTGCTTTAAATTCATTTAGTATTCTTTGAATCGTTGCTATTGGCCATTTACCTTTTGCATTAATTATATGTGTTGGAAGTTTTCCTTTTCCCTCATCTAGTAAATATTTTTTTATGCATTCATTAAATAATATGTATTCTGAGTCACCTTCAATAATTAAAATTCTTTTAGCAAAGAAAAACTCATTGAAATATGGATTTGTTAAAGTAAGCATTTTTATATTTGCCACCTCATTACCATCAAAAGTATTTTTAGTTGTTGAAAACAATTGCTTTACATTATTATCGATTTTTAAAACTCGGATTGTCTTATTTAAACCTTTGTATAGATCAACAAAAATAGGTGAATGTGTTGAAATTATAATTTGTAACTTTTCTCCGGCTATATCATATAAAATATTTGATAATTCTTTAACAGCCATTGGATGTAAGAAAACCTCTGGTTCATCAATTAATAATAAATGATTATTTTTGAAAATTAACTTTTCTTCTTTCATTGCATTTTGTAATAGTGAAATAAACGATGCTCTTCTAACACCAGTTCCCTGAGATGACAGTTTAAATTCATTGCCATTCTTATTAAATTGTATTTCACTAGAAATTAATTTTGCATAATCACCTAATCCAAACTCATTAGTTTCAAACTTTATATTTAAACTACCTAATTCTTCTCCAAAAATCCTATTTAAATCATCTCTAATATTTTTTCTCAATTCTTTAATTGATGGCTCAAGTGCATTATTAGCTTCATCTAATAATTCATCTATTTTTTTTGCTATAGCATTAAACTCATTATTTTTCTCTGTATCATCAGTAATTATATTTTGAGCTGTTGTTTGAAATAATTTCAAAATTTCCTTTTCATTATCTTCTGCTTTAGAATCAGGAGCAACATAGAAAGGATTTGTCATAAAATCTTCAATATACTTTTCAAAATATTTTTTAGTTTGAGATGTATTATCTATATAATATGCAGGTCTTTTACCTGTACTATTATACGTAGATTTTAGTGTTACCTCTTCACCATTATTATTGAGTGCTATCATTTCAAACTCAAAATTCTCATTAGAACCTATTTTATTTTTATTAAAATCTTCTTCCTTTGGACCATCTATTTGCATAAATTTATTTAATGCCTCTAAAAATGTCGATTTCCCAACATTATTCGTTCCCAATAAAATTGTGATATTTTCATCATCAAATTCAATTTTAAAATCATCTAATACTTTATAATTTTTAACGTAAAAACTTTTTATTTTCATAATACTATCTCCATTTCTAATACTTCTATAACATTTTATTATTAAATAATATTAATTTCGTAATTTTTTATTTATTTCACAATAAAGCAATCAAGGCACTGATACACCATTCATATATCAATGCCCTGTTATTAATGAGTAGTTTCTCTCATAACTATATTTCGATTAAAGAATTTCATTACTATCATGACAAACAAAATTCAATAATGTTAATCCAACACTTATAAATAATGCTCTTATCACTATATAAATTATATCATGGTGTATATTATGATTCAAAAAATCAAATATATCTGTTATTTCCATAAAAGTAAAGTTTCCTAAAATCAATATCGAGAATATAGATGCAAAAACTTTCTTTATTTTCATCTCAAAGCGATAAAAATCTCCCTTTTCATCAAATAATGATGTTTTTATTATGAAACCAAATACGCTTAATATAAATTTATAAATAAATATAACACTCACTGCCTCTATCAATACACTTAAAATATTTTCAGAACAAAAAATAGCAAATGCACTAAATATAATTATCATTAAACGTAGTATAAACTTATAAAATCCTGATTTTGTCATTTTTTTAATTTTCCTTTTTTAATATTAAATATTAATTGTCATTTTTCACAGTAATTAGCTATTTAACAAATTAATATACATCAACAACCATTTTCTTTAAATCAAATACACTTTTCAATAGAAAATATGCGCCTCCACCTAATTTACAAATAACTATGAACTTAGTATTAGCAACATCGTATGTTACGCCTCCTTCTAAAGCAAAGCCTATACCCACACCAATAACTTGAGAATACCATTTATAAGACACTGAATAAGTTATTTCGGTCAAAGTAAGGCCTATTCCTCCAATAGAAAAATGTAATATTTTTTTATTGATTGGACATTTACTTGATATAGAGAATTGGATAACAGTTACTCCAATAGACCCCTTTGCTCCAACGTACTCGTACATTCCCATAACAAAAGTATCTGAACTTAATGAGCTAGAATCTTTGAAAAACGCTCTTCCTATTGACTTTCTATCTAAACTAAAATAGCTGTTTGTTATATAAGTAATACCATCATCTGTTTTAAATGGTCCAACTTTTAAACTTCTTCTACTTTCTTTACATAGTTCTTTTATATAAGCTATATCATTTCTCTTATACGCTTGATTTCTCAAGTTATTTATAGATTTAATAATTGCATTTTTTGCTCCATTATCATTTCCATATTTTTTAATATAATCACTTTGGAGTTTATTAAATTCTTTATCTAATGTATCATTAAATACCTTTTCAGGTGAACATGGTTCTGGTATTTTTTTCTGAATAATTTTAGTAGTTTTCTTTACAACCTTATTGACTACTTTTCTTGTTTCAGATACTGCTTTATTAATACCATTTGTTACTGACGAAGTAGCCCCACCTTCCTTACTAGGAGTAGGATTTGTTTTCTTCTTTTCATTGTCCTTTTTCTTAGTTTTTTTATTTGCTGCTTTATTAGCCTTTTCCTTTTCTTCTCTTTTTCTTTTTTCATTAGCAACAAGTCCTATTCCTAATAAACCAAATCCAGTATATGATAGGATTCCTAAAACAACCATTGTTGTAATTCCAAGATGTCCACTAGGATCCACATACTTGTATTGATTATTCAAACAGTATGTGTATCGGTTTTGACTTGTAATGTTATCTTGTGTTCCCTTATAATCATCAATCTGTACGAACTGTCCAATTCTTGGATTGTAGTATCTTGCTCTTAAATAGATATTTCCTGTTGTATCAAGCTTTTCTCCATCATAACCATAACCGCTTGTTTTATCATCTGTTTTTCCAAAGTCATCATATTCAATCTGTGACATTGTTCCTTTTGATGATATTTCAGCCATTACACTTTGATTGTTTCCACTCAGATAAGTTTGTGTTCCATCTGCATTTTCTGTTGAGATTCGTTCTTCTCCATAGATATGAACATCGTCATTTTCAGAAAGCACAAGTGTATTTTCAGCTGTCTTATCTAAAAGATAATCTTTGTATTCACATTTTTCATTGGATTTTGGATCCTTAATGAGATTACTTGCACACAATCCATTTTTTCTTCTGTATGTAAGCTGGTATCTCATTGCATCAAATGATTCATCTGATTTTTTCGCATCCAACAGTTCTTCTACTTCAGCAAATGGTAATGACTGCATATAGTCGAACCATTCTTCTGTATCCTGTTTGTAATCTAAATCATATGGGCTGTTGATGATCTTTTCTTCATGAATTCGATCACCTTCACCATCATATTCATAATTGTAAGTTCTATCTCTGTTTGTTTTTAAAGTAGTCAATTGACCAAATTCATCATATTGATAATATTCTTTGTATCCACCTGCATAGTAGATGTCTCTTACATTTCCATTTTTATCATAATAGATATCAGTAAGTCCATCTTTTGATTTAATACTTGTCAACTGATTTTTGTCATTGTAGCGATAGATTTTATTTGTTCCATCACTTGATGACTCTACTTTGTTTCCAAAAAGATCATAGCTGTATTCAGTTATGACTGTTTTTCCATCAATCGTTTTTGTTGAAGCTTTCAATTCATCCGATTCATTGTAATCATAGCTGTTAACGACACCATTGATTGTTTCTGAAATAACATTGTCCTGTCCGTCATGCTCATATTTGTATTCTGACAGTGTCTTGTCACCTTTAATATTGACATAAGCTGTTCTACGATTTAGTTCATCATAACTGTAATCTGTAGTAATACCATTTCTTTCTAATGATTTTGTATTTCCTCTTACATCATAGCTGTAAGATGCATATTCCTTGCCATTTTTAGAGACCTTGTCTATTTTATCAAACTGATTATAGGTATAGCCGATTGTATAATCATTATACTTAATTTCAGTTCTGTTTCCATAGATATCCCATTTATATTCAACATTATTGTCGTTGGCATCTTTGACCTTTGTAATATTGTTGAACTTGTCATAGGTATACTTGACACTCTTATTGTTATAGTCTGCTTCTAAAAGGTTGTCATAGGCATCATATTTGAACTGTCTTGTTCCTTCTGAAAGCTTTCTTCCCAATGCATCATATGAATAATTGATCGTTGTTCCATCGTTTTTTGTATAAGATGTCATTTGACCGAAATCATCATACTGATAAGTTTCAGTAAGTCCATATTCGCTTACTTCTTTGATAAGATTATCAGCTTCATCATATTCATAAGTTGCTTTTTTATCATTATAACTTCTTTCAACAAGATTGTTGTTTCCGTCATAATCGTACTTCATCACTCTTTCAAGAGGACTTTGTACCTTTGTCATGTTATTTAAGCTGTCGTATTGATATCTTGTAATAAAGCCATTGCTGTTTGTTTCTGCAATCATATTGCTGTTGGCATCATATTCTCTTTTGATAACATGATCATAGATATCTTTATATTGAACAGCATTGCCTTCTTCATCATAGTCAACAGATACAATTGCTTTCATGCTTTCATCTTCCAATGATGGGTAAAGATACTGTACTGGATGTTTTAAAGCATCATAGCGATATTGTGTTGTAAGACCCTTTTCAGTTTTTTCAACAACATTGCTTACAGCATCATATTTTTTTGAAATGATTTCCTTGTCGTTTTGTTTTTGACTTACTTCTCTTCCTAAAGCATCATAGCTGTATGTTGTCACCTTATCCTTATTTTCTGTTTTCTTGATAAGTTGTGAATTGACATCGTATTTGTTAACTGTTTCATGTTCTTCATAGGTTTCTTTTGTCTTATTTCCATATTTGTCATATTCATAAGTTGAAACATATTTTAAGGCATTTGTTGATTTAACGATTTGATTCAAATCATTATATTCATTTTCTTTTGTTGTCTTATCATTTTCTTTGACAGAAACAAGTCTGCCAAGAGAATCATATTTATTAACTGTTGTCTTTCTTGGTTCAACAGTTTTTACTACCTGACCAAGCAGATCATATTCATTTTCTGTAACATTTTTATTTGGATCTGTTTCTTTGATCTTTTGACCATAAATATCATATTCATACTCGCTGACAAATCCATTTTGGTTTGTTGCTTTTGATACAAATCCTTGGTCATTATATTCAAATATTGCTTTGTTTCCAAGCTTGTCTGTCATTTCAGTAAGCTGGAATTTGTCATTGTAAACGTAAGATACTGCAAATCCTCTCTTGTCAACTTCTTTTTCAACAAGTCCGAAAGCATTGTAATGTGTCTGTGAACTGTTTCCAAGGGCATCCGTTTCCTTAATAACATTGCCATAGATATCATATTCTTTAAGCGTTGCATTTCCAGCAGCATCTGTTTCCTTGATGACTTGACCCTTGGCATCATAATCTGTCTTGGTTACATTTCCAAGCTTGTCTGTCTTTTCAACAGCCTGTCCTAAAGCATCATATTTGACCGTATCTGTTTTATCAGTAAATGAATCGTGTGTTGAAACAAGCTGACCTTTGGCATCATAACTGTATGTCAATGTTTTCTTGCCATCTGTTGAATCACTGACTTTTCTGTTTAACAGATCATATGTCGAATCAGTTACCGAACCAAGATGATTCATCGTCTTGACTACATTTCCATATTTGTCGTATTCATAATCTGTTGCTTCATTTGTATTGCTTACTTCTTTAACAACACGACCATACTTGTCATATGTCTTGCTTGAAACTCTGCCATATGGATCTGTTGAGCTGACTTCCTGACTGAAGTCATCATATTCATGAGTTGTTACTTTTCCACCGTTATCAGATGTTTTGGTTACATTTCCATTTTTATCATATTCTGTTTCTGTAACAAGTCCTGTTGTCTGATTCGTAGACTTGATGACCTGATCAAAACTATCATATTCTTCAACAGTGACCTCACTGATCTTGTTTGTTTTTGTAACACGCCCGTATTCATCATAAGATTTGATTTCTACCGGTGTATCATTGATTGTTGTCTTAGTTACATTACCAAACTTGTCATATTCAAATTTTGTTGTATTTTTATAGGCATCAACCGTTTCGACTTGTTGACCCTTGTCATTGTATTTATAAGTTGTAATGTTTCCAAGTTTATCAATATCCTGAACCAGAATACTGTTGATGTCATAAATTTTTCTTTCGCTGTTTCCTTTAGCGTCAATCGTTTCTGTTTCATTGTCCATTGCATCATATTTATGTTGTGTAACATTGCCTAGTTCATCCGTTTCCTTAACAAGTCTGTCGAGCTTATCATATTCACTTGTCTTTGTATTTCCATAGGTATCTGTTTCACTGAGAGTATTTCCATAAACATCATAGCTGTATGTTGTTGTCTTTTTATCTTCTGTCTTTTTAATCAGTTGACCATAGGTATCGTATTCATTTGAAATAGCAACACCTTGCTCATTGACCTCTTTAATGACTCTGTCAAAAGCATCATATTCTTTGGTATTAGCAAGTCCCCTTTGATCTACTGTCTTAATGATATTTCCATTTTTATCATATTCTTTTGTTTCAGTTTTACCATTAGGTAAAGTTGTTTTTACAACTCTGTTAAACTCATCATATTCATAGGATGTAACATTTCCTCTTGCATCTGTTGTCTTTACAAGATTATCGCCATCATATTCATTTGATGTTGTATTTCCTTTTCCATCAACTGTCTTGATTTCATGACCGACTGCATCATAAGTATGCGTTGTAACCTGACCATAGGCATCTGTTTCCTTTACGATTTGTCCTTTGGCGTCATACGTATATTTTTTAGTAAGTCCTTGTTCATCTGTTTCACTGATAATACGATCACGATTGTCATACTTCTTAGATGTTTTTAGATTTCCCTTTTGAGTTTGGATAGCGTTGTTATTTTTATCATATACTGTAACTGTTTTGCTTCCAAGCTTGTCGATATATTCAACAACGTTTCCATTTCCATCATATTTGTATTCTTCACTGTTTCCATAGGAATCTGTTTTCTTGATGATCTGATTGCGATTGTCATAGACATATGCTGTTGTACGACCGTTTGAATCAGATTCATTAACAATATTTCCCATGGCATCATAGCTGTAGTTTTCTACCAGACCATTGCTGTGAGTAACTGTTACAACCTGATTGCCATCGTAGGCATAGCTTTTCCATACACCAAGAGCATCTGTTTCTTTGACAAGAAGGTTCTGTTCATTATATTCATAAGTCACACCTTTTCTGTCTTCACTGTTTTCATAAATCAGATTGCTGTTGCTGTCATATTTATAGGTTTCTTTCGTACCATCCGCAGATGTTTTTGATGTTACATTATCATTTTCATCATAGGTATATTTTTCACTTGTTCCATCTGGATTGCTTTGCAATGTCAGATAGCCTTTTTTATTGTACTCATATGTTGTCTTTTGACCTTTTTCATCTGTTTCACTGATCATATTTCCAGCATCATTATAGCTATAGCTTTTCGATGATCCATCCGCCTTTGTAATTTTTGTTACCTTATAGCTGTCATCAAGAACATACTTTTCTGTTTCCTTATCATTATAGGTAACACTTGTCGTATTTCCTTTATAGTCAAAAGAGACCTTGTTTCCATTGGCATCCGTTTGTGAAACGACAACTCCGTTATCCTTATAGGTATTTTGTGCCAAAGTATTTCCATTTTTGTCTGTAATACTTTTTACCTTGCCATTTTTATCATAGCTGTATTGTTCACTGTTTCCATTGGCATCAATAAATGCTGTAAGCTGTCTGTCTGCGTTATATTGATATTGTACATTTGTACCATTTGGCAAGTTGATTTTGCTGACAAGATGATAATCATTGTATTCAAATGTTACTTGTTTGTTTCCCATATCAATATTTGTAATAAATCCATATTCATCATAGTTGATACGTGATTCAAATCCCGTTTTCGTTTTAATAGATGTCAGAATTCCATATTCATCAAAGATATATGTAATATCTTCTTTATCATCTTTAATAGAAACATAGTCACCATCAACATTGACAGTAAGACGATCAATAAGTTTAGGTACATATTTTCCATCTTTCTTTTCAATTTTTAAGATCTTTCCATCTCCTCTGTAAAAGATCATGTTATCGTCTTTATCATAGGAAACGTACTGTTCAATATTTGATGAATAATTGTTTCCAAAAATCGATGCGTTATCTTCTCCATAAGAGTTATAGACACGCGTCAAGCTTAATTCATCAAAATCTGTTAAAGTAAAATCTTTTGATTCATGATAGAAATTTCCAATACTTGTATTAACTGGATCGGCAACTGCACAGTTTCCGTAGCACGCAGGCCCTCTGTAAACATATTTTGCCTCAAAAGATGAAAGCTTTAATGGTGGTCTATAGACATCCTTAGGTACTTTTGGATTATCTTTTGCAAATCTTAAGAAAAGAACATCTCCCTCTTTGACCTTGTTTGTAGATGTATTATTGTCTTTTTTAATATCATCTACCTTCAAGCCATAGTGTGATGCAATAGATTTAAGATTATCTCCAAGTTTTACCTTATAGATAATAAATCCGTCTGTAATCAGTTCTTTTTCTGACTCAGTTCCATCCTTTTTAACTTTCATTCGATATTCATAGAACGTATCGTATTTTGGAATATCTCCAATTTTTAGATAGCTCGTCGTATAGTTGACTTCACCCTTTTCATATTTTTGGGTTCCATCAATTGGATCAGTTATATAAACTGGATCTATGAAATAAGGTGAACTTTTTTCTTTGGCATGTTGTGATTTTACAAGTTCAAAATCTGTTTCATTTGTTTTGGCATAAAGATCAAAATCAATATCACTGTTTGGTTTGGCAATACCATCCATGCTGATTGCTTCAAAATATTGACCGTCTTTACTGTAAACTCTTAATTCATTGTCAAACTCGTTGATGTCCAGATTTGGATCGACATCAAAATCATCACAGTGATAAATTTCTACCTTTGGCAGATTTCCTGTTGATTCTGAATTAAAAACATTACATTTCCAGTTAGGTGATTCATCCGTAACTTGCAGAATCAATGTTTTCTTTTGTCCATCCTTTAATTCTTGGACGTGCTTTGTAATATCAAATTCTTTAAATCCTTTTGGTTTAGAAAACTTGGTATTTGAAATAAACTGTTTTTGGTTATCTGCCGGCTGTGTATTCCATGTAACCTTACCGGGATCAACATAGTTGGAGTTATAAATATTGATATCATTTAACTCATTGGCACGATCCAGATCCTGTTCCTTATAAAGTTTCAAAACAGCATTTTCAACTCTTTGATTTTCACCGATATTTGGCATTGCAAAATAGATGAATGTTCTGGCAATTTTAATATTGCTGTTTTTACCACCATAGAAGTTATCATCATATCCAACAAACAAATCTGAATATTGACTTTGGATATTTGGTCTTCCTGAACGGATATAGCTTGATTCAAGATCAATAACATCCACATTTTCAACTGCCACATTTGATCTGGCAACAACAGGATAGATTCTGTCTTCTTCACTTAACCAAGATGTTGTTAATGACATTGTAACTTTGATATTGCCATTATCAAGTTCCTTATAGTCATATCCTACTTCCTGATTTCTGTTTCCATCCTTATCAACAAGATAAGGCGCATTTAATACAAAGACTTCTTTTTTATCTTTCTTAAAAACAATAGATCCTGCATCATTTTTACTGACATCATAGTCATCTTTGTAAACTTCAAATGAATAAGTATCTTTATCAAGTTCCCCATTGATATAGATATTTTGTGAAACCGTATTTGAATTGATTCTATATTCTAAATCTAAATTTTTTTCTACTTCTGAATACAGAATAACATTTTCTTTGATAGCATAATTTGTAAGACTTCCAGAAGGCATAACTGTAAGCACATTGTCTTTAGGATCTGTAATTTCTAATACGCCTTTTTGAATATTGATGTCATAAAGACCATCTTTATTTTCATAAGAAGGTGTTGATCTGAATAACGATGTTTTCTTTTCTATATCATTATCAATCTCAACATATTTTCCATCTTCTTTTTTATGTATCTGCTCGAAATAAAAATCTGTCACATATTCCCCGCTTGACAGTTTATAAGTTTTTGTGTTTTCTGTTCTTAATTTAACGATTTCCTGATCATTTTGTCTTGAAGTATCTTCTTCGTCTACCGAAGGTTCTTTTGTAATAACATCAGGATTTCCTTTTTCTATTATTTGTGCAGATGTCTTATGAACATTATTGATATTTTCATCATAATATTCTCCATATGGATCCTGTTCCTTGATTTTTTCAAGTTCTTCTGCATATACTTTTCCAAACAGTTCAAGCTGACCAATTGCCATAGCTAGAACTATCATAGAAATGATGGCTATCTTTATTTTATTAAGTCCAGCTTTCATCTAAACAGCCTCCTCATTACTATAATGTTGATAATAATAATCATGGTAGGCATTGTATGCTTTTTGAAGATCATCTACATCTTTTTCGCATAGCATATTGACCCATGCCTTTGTCGAAAATGAATGAAGCTTCTTTACGATAGCCTGTTGCAGCTCCATCATTTGTCTGACATAAGGATCTTTACTGTTAGAGTTCTCCTGAATCTGTTTATTTAAAATACTCTGACATTCCTGAACTTCTTGATACCACCCATCGTCACAGAAATTACTTCCGTTTATTATTTTCAAAATAATAAGCATATTAGATACAGGTGTCATTTTACTGTCAAATTTTCCACTGCATTCATAATAGCCATTATCCTCAATTGCCTGTGTTTTCTGACTTGTCTGATAATAAACAGCGCCACTTACACCAACAACTGATAAAAATACGATGAGTCCAACAATGATATTTCTTGTCGTCCATTTCTTAAAACGCATAATTTATCCTCGCTCTTTCTCTTAAATACATGATTATGTATCTTTTATTATGAATAATTTATAAATCATCCGTGTACTATACATTTTAAAAAATATCTATAAAAACTGTGACTTATTCATCATAGAATACATTTTTTTATCATAGAAAACATAATTAAATAAGTTATAAGTATGTAATGCCACTATATTTTTAAATAATTTTATAGAATATATTTATAAAAAAATGAATCTTGTCATTTGCTTACATTTTCCAAATAACAAAATTCATTTCAATTTATCTCTTTTAAATTTCTATATTTAAAATAATCATTTATACTAAAAAATTACGTTAGTCGAACTAAAAAAATTCTTGGCCAATTTTTCCCTGATATTAAAAAAAGATTATCTTTTATATGTGCTATACCATTTAATTCGTTAATATTTCTATTTATTTTTTTACAATAATTTATTAATTCAGCACAATTAAAAATTCTTTCAACTCTTTTTGTACTTAAATTTATTTTATAAATATATCTACTTTTCCATACATTGGCATATATATATCCATCATAATATTCTAAATCATTTAATTTATTTAACTTATTTCCTTCATATAATATTTCCATTATTTCTTCTATTTGAAAATTCTGATTATTAATTCTTTTTAAACAGTGAGAACCGTCTGATATATACAAATATTTCTCATCATAACAAATTCCCCATCCTTCACCTGCATAATGCTCATATTTCTCTATTTCTAACGTTTCAGGATTTCTAAAAAATGCTATATTTTCTTTCCAAGTTAATTGTATAATAAAATCATTATTAGAGACTATTCCTTCAGCAAAAAAGTTTTTCTCTAATTTTTTTTTATTATTTACTTTTCCATTATTCAAATCTAATTTACCAACAAATGATGTATTATAATGTCCCGAACTAACGATAATATCATCGTTACATTTTATCAATCCTTGTGTAAATATATCTTTGTCGAATGGATACACTCCCTCTATATTTATTTTTCCCTCCAAACTTTTTTTACGTCCAAATATCATTATTCTCCTCCTCTATACAAAGTATAAAATGTACCTTTTTTTTCTAGAAGATTTTTTAAATTTCCATATTCTTTTATAATGCCATTTTCTAATACTAATATTTCATCAAATTTATTTAATAATTCTTTATCTAATCTATGTGTGACCATAATACATGTCTTATTCTCATCTAACAAATGAGTTTCAACTTCTTTTGCAGTTATATTATCTAAATTAGAAGTAGGTTCATCATAAATTAATAAATCAACATTTTTTAATAACATTCTTGCAATGCTAATTCGTTGTTTCTCTCCACCAGAAATATTATTACCATTTTCATTTATGACAGTATCTAATCCATTTGGTAAAGATTTAATAAAATTTTCTAAACCTGCATCCTTCATGACTCTATATACTTGACTATCTGGATAATTATTATAATAAGTTATATTATTTTTTAAGCTATCATTTAATATAGGAGCATTTTGATGAACAACTGAAATATTTGAATAAATGCTTGTCATATCAATCATATTAATGTCAATATCATTAATATATAGACCACCTTGATAATTATCATAATAATTTAAAATCAATTTTAGTATCGTTGATTTTCCTGAGCCACTATTACCAACAATTGCATATTTTTTATTTTTTAAAAATGTATAACTAAGATCATGAATAATCTCTTTATTTTCATCATATGAAAAATAAAGATGATTGAACGTAATTTTTTCAATACTTTTTATACACTTTTTGTTTTGAATAACATCATCTATTTTGATATACTTTTCTATTTTTTGTTCTACTGGTTTTATACTTTTTAATAATGGTAATTCATTAGATAATCTTCCTAAAGGATTTGCAATATTATTAACTAATTGTGTTATTGCCATCATTTCGCCAATACTAATTTGATTAATAATGACAAAATATAGTGATATAAGGGTTGTCATAACACTAACTCCCAATGAAGATAATGTAGAAAAACCAGATATAATTCCTTCATAATATCTATAATTTTGCATACTTTCTTCGTATTCAACATCAACTTGGTCAAATTCACTTATAATACGATTTGTAGTTTGAAAACATTTTATCACTTCAAAAGAATTAAAAAAATCTTTAATCTTAATATTAAGATTATTAAATCTATTTATTGACTCTATTTGCTTTTTAGATAATATTTTACCAAATAATACTGGTACAAATATTGCAATAATATTAATAAAAATTATTATTAGCGCCAATTCAAATTGTAGAGAAAAGACAGCTATTAAACAAATAAAAAATTGTGAGAAATCTGAAATTATTGTTAGTAAATTATCAAAATAGTTTTTTTCTATTATCTTTAGATCATTATTAAATATACTAAAATATACTGATGTATTTTTTTTATTGTAATTCTTAATGCTTTTTGAAAAAATCCCTTTAAATAAATCATGTTTTAAAGAAAGCATCACTCTTTTTAAAAATTTTGCTCTAAAATATCCTCTTAGTATATGAAGTATAAAATTTATAAATATAAAAAAAATCGTTAATATCATAACTTGATAAAACTGTGTAATATTTCTTTCTGTAGACGTATCAATCATTTTTTTTATAATGTTTGCTAAAAATACAGACATTATACCTGCCGTTGAGAATAAAATAATACAAATAGAAAAATAAAAGGTATTGGATTTTATATATTTCTTCATATTTCTTTTTTACCTCCTCTTTTTACTAATATGATACTAATAATTATATTATTTATTAAAGAAATAGACCATATATTTAATATATGGCCTATTTTAACAGACTATCCGCAGAAAATGCTACCACATTGAAAGCATTCAGGAGATTCTAATAATCTGTTTGTATCGATTTTTCTCATATATGTCACCTCCTTTCAAAATAAAATATTAAAAACTATTTTGAATAATGTTGTTATAATTATTTACAAAAGTATCCCATTTGGTATTATCTTCTGATATTTCTGTTAATAACAAAATAATTGCTTCATATACTTCCTTTATGTGCTTACAATTACTTTTATGCATATCTGTCTGTGGACATCCAACACATATGTTTTGACACCAACAATCAGTACATTTTTCATTAATTACATCGTTTGATAAAAGATTGGCTATTCTTTCAAAATCATATTTTTTTTCTACTAAAGATCCTATTTGAAAGTTTTGATTTTCCTGAACATATGCATGGCATGGATATAATTTACCATCAGGAAAAATAGAAAGACTTTCAAAGCCGGCTGAACATTTTTTGGAATATACTTTTTTTGATAATAATTTATTCAAATACTTTTGTAACGACATATTTACTAATGTATATCCCTTTTTACTACTCATATTCCGTAATGTTGTCTGAATATTTTCTATTTCGATTTTATTTCCAATATCTTCCGCAACAGCATATTTTGTATTTCCTCTACAATTAACACCTAAAACATTATTTGTGCCAATTTCTTTTTGAATATATCCAATTGTTTCTTGTATCGACATATTTGAATCTATATGTACATTTGTATAAGTCATCTCTACTGCATATTTTTTTAAACCATCTTTTCTAAATTTATTAATATTATCTATAACTATGTCATAACTTCCTTTTCCACTTTTAAAAACTCGTTGTTGATCATTGATTTCTTTTGGACCATCAATACTAAAAGTAATCATAATATTATTGTCTATTATTAATTTAGATAATTTATCACTATAATACGTTCCATTCGTAACCATACCATATTGAGGTATATATTTTATATTTCCCATTTCTTTTTCTTTTTTGAAATAATCACATATAGTCGCAATAGTATCAGGAAATATTGATGGTTCTCCACCAAAAAAACGTACTCTACGAATTTCATTGACTCCTAACTCAAGCAAAGAATCTAGATAATATATAGCATTTTCTGAAGTTAAGTGTTTTTTTCCATAACCATAATGTCCTCCTTCAGCGTAACAGTATTTACAATTCAAATTGCAATCTGTCTGTATAATTATTTCTAAAGTATCTATTTTTTTAATCTTTTCTACTGTATTGCTTTCTAATTTTTCTATATCTGCTTCATCATTGATCATTTTATTAATTTCATGCAATAAATTTTGTTTTTCCTTTGTTTCTTGCCCATTATTTAATATGTCTAATTTATCTAATTCTATTGGCAAAAATATATTCTTTGATTTGAAATATAATGCTGCATATTTAGAATTTTGTATGATATGTACATCATTTAATATAGTATTAATTTCTTTATTTATTTTACTCATACGATATATCTTCCTTAAATTTTTATATTATTAATAACCCATAAATTAAATATATATTTAAAATACATTTTCATTTTATTATCATAAATATTATATTTCTATGATTTTGGTATATCTTGCTTTTTTATGGAATAAGATGTAAAAAAAGCTTCTTTAAATAAAGAAGCTTCAGACTGTTGACAAATAAAAAATGTTAACAGTCTTTTCTTTTAAAAATGAAGAGTATGTGATAGTATAATTATTGTCGTAAGTGACTACACTCCAATTAAGCAAAATTTGTGGCCTTACGACTTTTTGTTTTCTGTCAATTATCACCTGAAAATGATATAATTAAGGTGCTTAATTGGAGGGATAAATATGGCAATGACTAATCGCGCAAACATAAAATGCGACGGAATTATTATGAGTACTTTAGATGACTTAGTACCACAAGATCATTTGGTTAGAACACTTGAAACTACGATAGACTGGAAATTCATCTATCCGTTAGTAAAATCACTTTATAGTGATTTTGGCAGACGTTCTATTGATCCTGTGGTACTTTTTAAAATGATTTTTATCAACTATACATTTGGTATCAATTCTATGAGAAAGACCTGTGAAGAAATCAAGGTCAATATGGCTTATAGATGGTTTTTAGGTATCAGTGTTTATGAAGAAGTTCCAAACTATTCTACATGGTCTAAAAACTATCAAAGAAGATACAAGGACAGTAAAGTTTTTGATCAAATCTTCAATCATATTATCAAGCATGGCATTGATAATGGATTTATTGATACCACTACGGTATTTGGAGATGGTACACATCGAAAAGCCAATGCCAATTCAAGAAAAGCTACTGATAAAGAAGTAGAAATTGTCACTAAGGCATACGAAAAAGAATTGCTTGAAGAAATCAATGAAGAAAGAACAGAAAATGGAAAGAAGCCATTTGAAACACTAGATAAAAAAGAATATGCATTTGATGAAGAAACTGGAGAAGAAGTAGAATTAAAGAAAACAAAACATATCAAGGAAAGTACGACAGACCCAGAATGCGGTCTGTTTCATAAAGGTGAAAAACAAAAATGTTTTGCCTATTCACATATGACGATATGTGACAGATATGGCTATGTACTTTTTAATAAGGTAGCACCAGGAAACATGCATGACAGTGCAATATTTTCAGAAATATACAATGATCTTATCGATAAATATAAAAATATCAAAAACGTATGTCTGGATGCAGGATTCAATACTTCACCAATATGTCATCAAATACTATCAAGTGGTAAAAAGCCATTTCTGCCATATAAAAGACCAATGACAAAAAAGGACTTCTTTAAAAAATATGAATATGTATATGATGAACATTTGGATATCTATATTTGTCCAAATGAAAAAGATCTTCATTATGTCACAACCAACAGAGAAGGATACAGAATCTATAAAAGTGATTCAAAAGACTGTGAAGGATGTCCGTTCTTGTCAAAATGTACAAAATCAAGAAACATGAAAAAGTGATTACAAGACATGTATGGGAAGCAGATAGAGAAGAAGCGAACCATATAAGACATACAGATGAATGGAAAAGCATCTATCCAAAGAGAAAAGAAACAATAGAACGTGTATTTGCGGATGCCAAGGAGAACCATGGGATGCGATTTACACGATTAAAAGGGCTAGAGAGAAATCAGCATGAATCGCTGATCATTTTTAGCTGCCATAATCTCAAGAAATTGGGATTAAGCAAACAAAGATTGGGGCTAATATAGCCTCGATAAGGCCAAGTATATGAATATCCTGAATGATATATGGAAATTTTAAACAAATAAAAAAAATGAAAATATCAATTTGGAATAAAATAATTGATATTTTCATCTACTTTGTCAACAGACTGAAGCTTCTTTAAATAAAGAAGCTTTTTGTTTATTTTTCTATTTCTTGTAACTTACTTTCTTTTATTATTGCGTATATCCTTGCTTTTTGAATATCATCTAAATCTGTTATATCGACTTGTATTCTCGCATCATTCGAACATAAGTAATCTAATGATACCATAAAAAACCTACTTATTGAAATCATCCTTCTTAGAGAAGGCTCTCTTTCATCATTTTCATATTGAGAATATACACTACGAGAAATTCCTAATGCATCAGCAACTGTTTGTTGAGTAAGACCTCTTTCAATTCTCAATTTTTTTAATTTATTACCTATACTCAATTCTATCACCAGTATAAAACTAATTTAATTTTTGACGCTTTAGGCAACATTAGACGCTTTTAGCAACATTTTATGTATAATATGTCTATTTTTTTAATCTTATTATAGAATAATTGTTCACATAACAGAGAAATGATATTATTTAAAAAAGGAGGTTTATAAATAAATGAAAAAAATAATCATTCATTTTTGTAATTTTTTTATTTCTTTTGTAAAAAAATCAGCTACATATTCTGCAAATTCATTATCTATGATTGGAATGTATGAACCAGAATGCCCAGAAGAATTATTAAAATAAAACATACTAAAAGATTTATCATTTGAATGAAATGATAAATCTTTTAGTATAAAGTATTTAATAATGATTATTATCATGGTAAAATTCCTAAAATAGGAGGTGGTAATATGAACATAGCAATAGTTGATGACGATGTTCATTTTTCAAATATGTTTAATACTTTAATTCAAGATTATTTGCCTAAAATATTTTCCTCATATAAAGTTACTATTATTTCTGATAATTTCTTTTCAATTTTAAGTGATTCACACTTTGATATTATTTTTTTAGATATTGATCTTAATAATCTAACTGGAATAGGTATTGCATCTTTTTTAAAAAACAAAAAAAATAACAATCCATTAATTATATTTGTTTCTTCTAAAAATGAACTTGTCTTTGATGCCTTATCAGTACAACCATTTCAGTTTATTAGAAAATCAAACCTTTTAGAAGATACAGCTCTTGTTTTTAATCTTTTGAATAATTATTATAAAAATAATAAATCACTAATTACTATAAATTTTCATGGAAGGAAAACAAGTATTAAAATAAATAACATAATTTACTTAGAATCCGAAGGACATGATACAAATATCATAACATTAGATAATGTCTTTTCATATAGATGTACCATGAAAAAGCTACTTGAAGAAATCAATTCAAATGCATTCATACAAATTCAAAAATCAATTACTATTAATTTTAACTTTGTTGAAGAAATAGATAAAGACAATAACATTATATTGCGTAATGGTAATATATTTTCTATTAGTAGGCATTTTAAACATGATGTTTTAATAAAATATAAGGATTATCTGTTATCATGACTCAAATAATACTAACAATTATTGAAGATTTCATTATGGCACTTTTCATCAAAAAATATTTAAATTTAAATACATCATTTATATTTTTTTCGTCTATTATATGCATTGCCGAAACAACATTTGTACAATATATTCCTAATTGGTCATATTCTTTACCATTTGTTATGTTTTTAACAATATTATTTTTAATCTTTTTATTTAAGAAAAATATCTCGTTGAATGATTTTATAGGTGCATTATTGGGACCAACTTTAATTTTGTTAACAGATATATTATCACTTTTTATATTAAAACCTGTATTTCCAAAATTTATATCTAATAATTATTATATTTTATCAGCTTCTTTTTTTTCTAAAATATTATTAATAATAGCCTATTACTTCATTCTAAATTATAGTTTGGAAATAAAAAAAATTCTTATCTTTAAGGATTGGTGGATGCTATTACCAATCTGGATTATAGTATTTTTCATTTTATATTTTTTAGGAGAGTCAATTATACTAAATAAAGTAACTTATAATACCATTTATATTATTACTATTTTACTTTTACTTCTTTCTATCTTTTTGTTAATTCTATTTTACCGTATACAAAAGGAAAATGAACTAAAACATAAAAATGAATTAATTCACCAAAAAGAAATATATATTAAAAAAAACTATACTATGATGAAAAAATTATATGATGAAATATCTAAAATTGAGCATAGCACAACTTACTCTTTTATGTATATCAAAGCTCTATTACTAAATGAAAAATATAATGATATTAATTCTTTTTTAAATGAAAAAATTTATGAATCAAAATCAATTCAAAATATAATTAATACTGGTAATCCATATTTTGATTATGAATTAAATAAAATTTTAAAAAAAATGAGTAATAGCAAAAATAATATTAAAATATCGGTTAACTTTAAGAATAGTAATTTTGAAATCGATAAAAATAATGTTGATAACATAATTAATATTATTAATTTTATTTTTTCTGTATCAAATAAAAATTATTCACTAAATATTGATATTGTTCAGAAAGGAAATTTTATTATTTTCACCTTGATTAATAATCTTGCATCTGCAGAATATAAAGATTATAAGTATTTTTTAGATTCCTTAAAAAATACCGATAAGATATCATGTAATTATAAACAAATAAATTCATACATTTTTTTTAAAATATTAGTTGAAACGGAGAAAATTAAATGACAAATTTTTTAGATTACTTAATAAAACAAGAAATTATAGATCATAAAGAATTAAAAATAATTACTTATGGCATGAATGTTATTATATTTAATTTTCTTAACATTGTAAGTATTATCGCAATCAGCTCTATTCTTGGTAATATATTCTTTGGTATTTTATTTCTTATAGTATTTATCCCTATTAGGATTACGTCAGGTGGTTACCATTGTAAAACTGCATTCAATTGTTTCATTTTATTCAATATTATTTACATAGTATTTTTTAAATTTCAAGACTATTTTAATTTCACATTATTACATCTTATTTTATTTTCTGTAATTATATTATTATTACCTGTTTACATCAATAATTGTAAACTACATTTAAAAAACAAAAATAACAATGTTAAAAAGAACTACATTATATTAGTAATTTTATTTATTAGTTTAATAATTAATAATCCTATATTAACTAATGCATCATCAACTGCCTTTCTTTTTAATTCACTATTGTTGATAATTGCTCACTTTTTCAAAAGATAAACTTTCTTGTATATCGATTTATACATAGCCTGTCTATATTTTTTGAATATAATAAGATTAATTGATCATTTATTCTTTTTAAAATTCTTACAATCTTACTTTAATTCATTAAAAATACATAATTTTAATCCCCATAGAAAAAACAGACCTCGTCAATAAAGATCTGTTTTTCTATCAACACCTATTATTTATTTCTTTTAATACTTATTTAGGAATTTATTTTAAATATTTGTCCAGCAAAATCAAACATACTTAAAAATGATGTGTCATTAATCATTAATATTAATAGTTTCATCAATCGGTAAATCTAAAGGCGGTAAACCATATGCTGTTGTAACATTGGCAATAGTCTTTCTTAATTCTTTTAATGCTATCGGTAAACATTCTTTCTCAAATAAATCATTTTTTATTTCAACTTCTTCATTTTTGAGTTTAAAAGTAGCAACAACTTTCAACTTAAGATCAATATCTGTATTATTATCACCAAATTCAAAATCGATTGTTACATTTCCTCTAAATTTAGATTCATTATTTTTGGGACGTAAAAATTTTGCTTGAATTTTCGCTTCATACTCATTTTGATTTTTTAAATTCTCATTAATAGAGAACATTGCATTCTTTACAATAAAATTTATCATTTCAAAATTATTCATTTTCTCACCTTTATCCTTTTGCTTTAAGAGTGTAATTTCCGTTAGTATAATCATATCTATAATTTACATCATATTGATTTGTTGTATATAATTTCTTTTTATTTTGAGAATCTATTTTTCTTAACATTTCAACTATTTTTAAAAAATCAATAAAATTTCGTTTAGTTGGTCTGATTTTCTTATCATATTCTTTATAAATATATTCTAAATTGTAAGAAAATTTTACTATTTGAATTGCATTCAATTTATTTTTATAATATTCGATTTCCTCATCAAATTCACCTATTTCAGCATCCATATATTCGCCATCTGTAGGTAAAATATCCTCTGAAATATCTTCTTTTTTTACTTCACAATATTTAGTTTCTTTTCCATCATAACTAACCATTAATTTAATTTCACAACCTTTAAGAAAAGAATCCCTTATTGTGATCTTATTTGTTAATAAATCTATTAACGTTTTATAATCCACCTGAGTTGCAATCCAATTCATACTTTTTTCATTAACTTCACAGCAAATAAACATATACGCTTCATTATTCATTTCACATGTAAACAATACAGGATAAGTACTTTCAAATAGTATCTGTTGAAGTTTCATATTTCTATAATTATCATTATTTTGTAAAATAGTTTCAATATTCATTGTTATACACCTCGAAATCTTTAAATGGCTCTGCATCCTCATAAAGCCACCAATCTACATGTGACCCTTTATATTTTTCACCAATATTTTTTTTCCATTCTTTAGTTTCTAAACATATTCCATAGCTTGGATTTGTAAATCCCTTCGCTATAACAAATGGCTTTTTATACTTGCTTGTCATTGTCATAAATCTTTTAATATCTCTATACTTTGTACATACAGATAATGAGTATTGAGAAGGATCATCTTTTCTTTCCTCATCTAATAGTTTAAATCCATTTTCTTCAAATGAATTCAAAAATGATAATCTATCAACCTTGCCTGTTGGACATGCTCTAAAAACGTCTAATCTTTGTTCCCTTGCCCATTCAGGAATTATAAAATTTTTAAAATAAGCAGGAAACTTCTTCTTCATAATATCTTCCATTATCTTCACCTTACATTTGTATCAATTATATTATATCATATCTTTTAAACAATAGAATGATAATTTACTATCTATATCATTTTATTAATTTTAAATATTTAAATGATAATCATTTATAGGATTTTTTTCTGTCATTATTTCTTTTTGTTTGAAATATGTAACATGTGTGTAAATTTGTGTTGTTGAAATTGAGCTATGCCCTAAAATACTTTGTATATATCTAATATCTACTCCTTTTTCTAATAATGTTGTTGCAAAGGTATGTCTAAACATGTGTGGTGTTACATGTGTTTGTAAAGATAATTCTTTCTCTAACTTATTTAATAATATTCTCACGGTCTGCTCGGACAATGGTTGACCAAATTTATTCAAAAAAAAGTATTCACAATCTATATTTTCTCTATAAAGTTGCATATAAGTTTGACAAAGTTCAATAACATCTGTATTTCCTACATACAAAATTCTTTCTTTTGATCCCTTGCCAACTATTTTTAATGATTTTTCTTGTAAATTAATATCTTTTAATTTTATATTGCATAATTCGGATATTCTTACTCCCGTTGAAAATAATAAACATATTATAGTAATATTTCTAAAAGCTATTTTCTTTTGAAAATTTGTTTTTGAATTATCTACCTCATTTAGCAAATACTGAATAATTTTACTAATATACTCTTTATGTATTGTTTTAGGCAACACTTTTGGTTCTTTTATTTTTGTCCTTATTTTTTGAAATGGCGAATATTCTACTATTTCTGTATATTCTAAGTAAGAATAAAATGCTTTAACACTAGCTATCTTTCTTTTTATAGTTTTACATTTAGTATATTTTTTATTTAAAAAATGAATATAATCCTTTATTATTTTTGTAACTTCTGTTGAACCATCTATAAAATCAATATATTGTTTTAAATCAATTTTATATGCCCTTAGCGTTTTATCACTTAATCTTTTTCGCAATAAACAGTCTTCATAATAAGTTTCTAAATATTTTTCCAATTCTTCTTTTTTCATATTTATTTCTCCCTTCAATATAATTAAGATTATATTGAAGGAAAATACACGAAATAAAGATATTTTTATAATTTAATAATTTAACATTTAGCGTTTTGTAACTCAGTTAGGTGATCTTTATTACTAAGAAATTCATCTAAATCATGTTCATTTTTAAATAATTGTACACTTTCATATGTTTTATTTTCATCATTCTCTTTTAAAATCAAATGAATTTTTTTTGTTTCTTCAGAGTTTTCAACTTCATCAACAAACAAATTAAAATAACTTTTTAATTTTAATACATCTATTTTTTCCCCTAATAGATTAAAACTGTATTTTTCAGAATATTCTAAACATAAATTTCTTTCTTTTTTTTCTTTTACATCTTTGATAAACCATTCTGGTATGTTCTCATACGAAAAAGATAATGTATTTATTTTTTTATTAATCCTTAATGCTTTATTTTCTATAAACGATTTATATAACAAAAGTATATTATCCAAATCATTCTTATCTAATAAGTCATTAGTAATTGTAAAACTTAAGCCCAGTGTTTTTTCTATTTGATAAACCTTATTCCATAAATCGATTAATTTTTCTCGCTTTTCATATTTTTCATCTTTACCTTTTGAACCTTTAATATAAGTATCATTAATATACATTCCATTATTAAATAGCGATTGCATAAAAATTAATGTTTCAAGATATTCTTTAATTGTAGTATTTTGCAATTTATTTATTTCTATATTGAATTTAATACGTTCATTATCTATCTCGTAATTAATGAGGAGCTTCGAATCGGGTGAAGTTACAAATCTTTTTTTTGTTAAACTATCAATAGGTTTTTGAATAAATGTATAAACGTATGATTCTTCTCCATTACCTATTTTTAATTTAATACTTTTATTCATTTTTTCTGGAAAAATCACCAATTTTTCAGGTATAGGATCTGCTACAGTATCTTTAGAAATTATAAATTCATTATTATCGATTTTTTCATTATTAATAAATTGTTGAAAATTTTTTAGAGGTTTTAAAGTTAATGGCCTTTGAGAGTTATAAGAATAATCTATCAAATCCTCCATTGTTAATTTTTCTTTTTGACATTTAACTTTAATTTCATCTAGATTCTCAATTTCAAAATTTTTAAATCCTAATTCAACCTTTCCATTTGTTGCTTCTAACATATATGTCCCATTTTCTTTATAAACATATTCCAAATTCCCATTCCATTTTTTAGATAATTCTTCCAATACAGATTGTGGTAGAAAACCATCATTATAATTTTGATTTTTAAAATTTTTAATAAAATTTGCCATCAAAAATCACCCTCCATTTCTTTCCAAATACATATTTTTGTTATTAATAAATCCTTTTCCTCTTGTGTACAATCTAATTTTTTTATTCTCTTTATCATATTTTTTCTTTGACTATCATTATTTACAAAAATATATTTAATATCTTCATAATCAAACTGTAAATAATATCCTTTATCTTTAATTATTTTATTATATGATTCTATAATATTTTGGTGATTAATTACGTTTTCTTCTACAATAATTTCTCCAAAATCTAATCCGTTGATTTCAGGTACATATCGCCATTCTTTTTCGTCTGTAAAATCTTTTATTCTTTTTGTTTTCAAATCCCTTCCAATTGCAGGTTTCATATATTTAAAAACATAATTTGTCATTTCGCCTATATCTGCTAATACGTCATCATCAGATGAATATCGCATAGCAGCATTATATGACTTTCTTATTGAATTATAAAAAGAAGACTCTTGATTATAATAAATTACTGGTTGTAAGTTATTTCTTATTCCCCATTCTTTTGTTAAACCTATGCAATATGTACCATATTCTTTTTTGTGCGCTTGAACCATATGTAAAGGAATATTACAAAAACATTTCATCGCAACACTAATATTTTTTATATCTAAATCTAAGTATTCTAGACTTTCTTTACAATATCTAGGATAAATCTTTTTATCACTTATCATTTCATTTAAATAATTAAACTTATTTACAAAATGAAAGAAAGTATTTGCACTTTGATAGGAAACAGGAAATTTATCATCTGATGTTATACCTATAGGTTTAGTCCTTATTACATTATTATTTCTACCCATTTTTATCACCTTCTATATTTTATTACCTAATGATATCACTATTATTTTTTATAAACAAGTTCCTCAATTTTAGTACTGATAAATAAAAATTATCTCTAATTGTTATTTCATTTTTCTTTTTTTCCATTTTTTTCCTCGTCCATCAAATAATATTTCTACTACCAATATATATGTTGTCTTATTTTCTTTTTAAATTCGATATTAAATGAGTAAATAATTAATTATAATGACTAAAATACACATAATTATTTTCAAATTTCCATATTATATCCCTTTATTGAGATTTTATAATTTATTCAATTTATTATTTGATAGCAAGTTTAGTAATTAAAAAATATCAAATTGATTAAACTTAAATGTATTGCATAAAAAATTTTGAAATTTTCATTTTTATAAAATGTACTAAATATTATAAATAAAGGTACTTACTCAAAACTGGTTATTCCACTCTGGTTAATCACTTATTCCAATTAGGTTGACCAAGTATTCCGACAGACTTGATCAACTGTTATTTTTCATAAAATTTCGATGGGATTAATCAATCATTCCGATGAACTTTACCATCTAAAAGTTTTGGCTGTTAGATATCAGATAAAGCACTTATACAAAAATTCACTAAGCTATCCTGCACTAACAAATTGAAAACATAGGCTTGCTGAGTTTAGTATTGCGCTAACAAAAAAACTCTTGTTATACTAGAAAAGTCCACTCAATACGTTGAATAAGTTCACTTTACCAAAATATTAAATATGTTTATAAAGTCACTAGAATTTAAAATATTCCTCTTGCAATAATTTCCATATATAAATTGATTAGATAGGAACTGTTAAATATTTCATTTCAATGTCTACATTGTGTTAATCAAATGACGACATTGTATTAATGAAAATGATGACAATAAAACTTGCTTTTAAACATGATTTGATTATTATTTTTTTGTTTACATTGATTAATTTTCATTAATACAAATCAATGAAAATATTTTGTAGATACTATGCTTATTTGCATTTTAATTTTATAAGAAAAGGAGTCTCTATTATATGATTGGTCAACCTAATCAGAATGGTTGGTCAGGTGTATCGGAATTGATGATCAGGATTAATCAGTATCACTGATCAGCTACGCTATAATAATCAGTTAAAAGATAAAAAAGGAATCTATTGCAAAATTAAATAATTAAAATAATACACAGTTGTTTTTTCAAAAAAAATATTAAAAATTGTATTTTAATATTTACATAATGAAATTACTCTACTAAAAACACTCCTATCCATTATAATAATTCCTCAAGCAATATAATTTTGAAGGCAATAATCGAAAAATAGATATTGGTGATAAAATATAATATCCTATTTTTTATAATTTTAATAACAAAAAAGATGTTACAATTTTAAATTTCATCATAACATCATTTTTCTTAAATTTTGTATTACGTAATCCTATCTTATTAAAAATTTAATTTTATTAATTAATTTTCTTTTTATTTTTGAACAGTTTTCATAATTATCATCAATCATTTCACTCTTATTTAAATCATAATATAAATCATAATTTAATATAACTTCTTCTAAATAACGTAAAAAATTATTCATTTTTTTCTTTTGACTCATTAAAATATCTAAGAATAATTTTTTCTCAATCTTTTCAAAAATAAATACAACTAATGTAAATAGGAAATATCCCATTATTGCTAATATCAAGATAGAAATCCAAAAGTCTGTGCCTCCACTTTTATTAACTGCAAAATTGCTTATTTTAAAAGCTTCTGCAATTTGAGATAATATCAATGTAATAGTAATTGTCGTAAAAGGAATGACTACTTTCATATTTGAGTTATTTAATATTTCATTTCCTATTTCACTTTCATGTCTTTGAGCAAATTGGTATAAGTTAATAAGATCTTCTTTTTTTATACCGTTTAGATAATTCTTTATAAATTCTTTCTTATCATCTTCTAAAATATCTCTTATCATTTCACTAGTCTTTCGTAAAAATATATATTTTTTTTCATAATTATCTTTATCTAAATTACTATATTCCTTAAGTATCTTTTCCCCCAAAAAATATTCTCCCACGCTCATTACAACCAACACGATGACTGTATAGAATAATAAAAATATCATATAAAAAATATATACATTTTTTTCTGCAAAACATAATCTATTTAGAATTTTTCCAACATCCAATCCACTATCATTAAAATATGACAATAAAATAAATAAAATTATAGAAATCACTGCAATACTTATTATTTCAATGTTATAGATATATTTGTAAAACCATCCTGTTGTTTTTTTAGATTTTTTTGCTAAATCATTAAGAACTGCTCTTCTAGAACATTTTTCATCAAACCGCTCGCATAGATCATCTACTTTTATAATTTTCTTTTCAAACTCCATTTATTGTATCTCCTTTTAAATATCTCATACATTATTTATAATAATACAAAATAAAAAGAATTATTAATAGTATTTAATCATAAGCAGTCAATTTTTAACATAAGATGTATAATTGAACATTAAAATTTTATATAAGGATAACAATACTAAAAAAAATAATCATTATAAACCTAATAATTAATAATTTAATTTTTTCATTTAAATTTAAACAAAGAAAAGAGATAGCTTTTTTGCTATCTCTTAAGTTACTCAACTATTGACACAAAACACATTTTATAATTAGATATTTTTCATTTTACAAAGTATATTTTTCTTTTCAAATATTTTTCTTATTCCCTCATATTGACTTTTTGTAGCATTTTTCTTTTCAAAATAAAGAACTGCACCTGCTTTAGTCAACATCATAATAAGTGTTCCTGTATCAATTACTTCTTTTATAGTTTTATACTCTATGAAAGTATGTTGTGATTCTTGTATCATATCAATACCTTCATCTAAAAATACCAAATCAAAAGAAATTTCTTCTTTTTTAAATATTTCTTTTTGAAGGTTTATTGTTTTTTTTGCAAAATAATAAATTTGCACTTCAAGAATAATTATTGCCATTGGTAAAACAAAAACCATCCATAACTTAAATTGATGCATAAGCACATTTATCAATAATAATGCAACATAGACTAATATACATATTTTAAAAGCTAACCTAATTTTTGGTGGAAACAAAAATCTTCTGTTATCCTTTACTATTTGCCAATTTCTTTTATTATCTTTTATCACAATTTCCATACTTAGCCCTCCTTATATTATTTTACAGTGTACTCGAATTATAACATATTCTCTTTCTAAATAGAATATTAATGTTTTACGCAGGAATAAGAATTTTTTGTGCAACAAAAAATGCTTGCATAGCAACTAAATAAGTACCACCTGCAAATGCTAATGATAAAATTACAATTGCAGCTACACTTACACTTACTTCTGCTACTCTGTTCCAATCAATTTTATATTTAGGTTGTGATGATTCAGTAGGAATGGCGGGAACTAATTTGAAACTAATTTCTACTGTCATTTCATCATCTACTGAATCAGAATCCGGTAAAATATCGTCTGTTGTTACAACAAATGTGTAAACTGGATAACCATCTTCTGATACTCCTAATTTCATTCCAATTTTTCCTGTTGTTACTGAAACTGCCACTTCTTTTAAACTATCAATTGTTCCATCTAATAATTTTGAAGCATCCCCATTGAGTTCTATTCCTGTTGATAAATTATCAATTTGATTTTCACATGTTGTAGTTAATGTGCCTTTATTATCAACTTCAATATAAATCGGTTTTCCTTTAAACTCATTATCTGGTGTAAATGAATTTGAAATTTTTGTAGATACATAAATTGTACATGCTTCTGTAGGAACAGCTGCAATTAAAAATTCTTTTTCATATACAATATTTGCTTTTACGACTTTATTTAAATATCCTAATGGTTCTAAAACATTATAAATAAATTGATCTCTTTGTACATTTCCCAAAACATTTCCATTTTTTTCTTCCAATTGATCCGGCGACATGTAAGTAACTTTATCGAATGTTGTAAAACCTTTATCTCTTCCAGAATATCCTACCTTATCTAAATCAAATGAAGGACTTGATGGGAATTTTCCCCCATTATCTGTATTTAATTCAAAAAATTGATCAAATGCCCAATTTTTTGGAATTGGATAACCTAAATTACAACTATATCCACTAGACATATCAGCAACGAAGGAATACTCTGCTAATCCTTTTTCACCAATATATGAACAAATATATCTAGGTGCATAAATACCAATCTTATAATTTTTAGTATTTGTTTCACTATTAAATACTAAATTTAATTTTTTAAAGTAAGGTACAATAAATGACGTCATTTGTGCAGCATAACAGTCAAAATCAACTGCAAAATATATAACAGTTCCTGATGGCACACCGATTCTTTTAGCTGCTGCAATTGCTGTATGGCCATCGATTAATCCTTGTTTTAAATTTTTAAAATAATTTAATGTATATCCTCCATCTTGATAAATTGGGAATACTCTTAAACCAGCATTTTTAATATTTTCGATTTCCTCAAATGTAATAAATTTTCGTTCTCCTTTTACTTTCCCAGTTAAATATCTACCAACTACTTGATATCCTGCATTTTTAATGTCTAATGCTTGTTGCTTATTTAACACTGTAGAACAATCACAAGCTTTTGCTTTTCTATCAGTGTCTCCTTTACTTACTAATAATGATTTCATAGTTGAACAGTTTACTTCACCTAGAGTAACTAGTCCAATATCTGTTAATGCATAGAATTTTTGAAAATCTTCGACTTTTGATTTTGTTGTTGAATCAAAAATACCATCAAATCTTTCTGGGTCATATCCATTTAAATACAATCCGTATTGAACTAACTTGTTATATTTTACATAATCTCCATTTTTTCCTTGCTTTAATACACTAGGAAATTTTGCGGTTGTTTGTTTTCCAAAATTAGTTTTATCAATACTTCCCATAAATTCTGTGTAAATGCCTTCAGCCGCTTGTAATGCTGCAATAATTCCATAAGAAGTAAATCTTGAAACAACCCCATCACATGGTCCTACACCAATAATATCAGACCAATCAGTATTTAATTGTTGTTGAATTTTAACAATTTTTTTGTCTCCAGAACTTGTTTTTCTAAACCAATTAATTGATACCAATCCCATCCAGACTTTCCAATCAATAATTCCAGTTACTGGTAATCCTGCTTCACCTTGATATTGTTTTACCGCGTTTACACCAGTAGTATAATAAATACCTGTGATTCCTCCTGCATTATATCCTTTAGCAAATAATGCACATTGAATAATACAAACATTTGGATTACTTTTGTCTGTTGTATTCATTTTGGAAATATTTTTTAATTTTCTCATTTTTGATAAAGTAACATTTCCAATATTACCTGTTACAGGAGTTACACCATTTTCAATTTGAAATGCGCGAATAATTCCTTGACATAATTTTACTCCTGTAATTCCATCTTCATCAATTTTAACCCATTCACTACGATGACCATACATACTATTTAAATATTTTTGTGCTTTTAATATATTTTGATCTGCCATAATTAATTCCTCTTTTCATTTTTTTATTTGTAGAGTTTATACCGGTATTTCTTCTACATCTTTATATTAACTGCTTTCCCAAGCACTTTTGTGCTTATTAAATTCTATCTATACTATTTTTTGAAATTGCTCCCGTAACTTGACCGTTTACTCCAATTACTACCCTATCACCTTTAATTTGAATTACTTCATATTTATTGTTAAATACAAAACTTGCAATTGACTGACCATCATACCATTTTGAAGCATCCTTTACACGCACACTATCCCCAATTTGTAAATTAGTTGTTGTACTCTTTAGTTTATAAAATGTTTTAATTAAACCATGATCATAACTACAATCTAAAAATTTTGAATCTATTCCTTTTATACTTTTCAATACACCTTTTTTTGCATTAGAAGTAAATTGATGTAATAAGACATTTCCAAATGGATTATATTGAAGCTTATTACCCCAGTTATTATATCCATTATTTGATCCATAATTAGCAATCCATAATGTCCATGCAGAAAATCCTTGATTTACTAATTTAGTTTTAAACCAATCTTGATTAGCATAAATACCAACAGCATATCCTGCTTTTTCAATCTCATCACAAAACGCCTTTGCAATTTTATAATACATTTCATTACTCAAACTTCCTTGATAATCAGAATACTCTAAATCATAATAAATAACACTCACGTCATAATTACCACACGCTTTCAATGCTAAATTTGCTTCTTTTTTTGCCTCACTTTCATTTCTGGCATAGCAAAAATGATAAGCAAACAAAGGAATTCCTAATTTATTGGCCTATGAAGCATTATTACTCCACTGTTTATCAATATTTTCATCACTCCAACCAAAAGAACATCTAGCTATTACACCAGAAATACTTTCTTTAGCTTTACTTAAATCAACCTGTCCATTATGGTATGAAATATCAATAATCAAATTATTCATTTTCATTAAAATTATCAATCTTTTTTGAAGCAACTTCTAATCCTTTAACTAAAACTTGCGGAACATCGCATCCAGCTTCAACAAGATTTTCTAATATACTCCTATATTCATTTATAATTAATGAAGCTAAAACATACCATCCAAGAAATGCCAATATTGATAAATCAATATTAATTACAGCTCCTAATTCTTTAAAACATACTGGAATAACAAAAGACAACAATACTAAAATCCATTGTACTAATTTTTTCATAATTCCTTTTAATCCTGCCATTGAATTTTCCTTATTATTAATTCTTGATTTTATCCATCCTGTTAAAGTATCAATAATATTGAGCAATAAAAGTACCATAAATAAAATCCAATGCTCACCTAAAAAAAGAGTCAAAATTGTTAATATAATAGAATATAAGTTACCTATATGTTCAATAAATCTATTCATCATTCATTTTTCTCACTTTATCTATTATTTTTCTATATTTTCTTATAATTGAACTATGATTAGCATAACCAACATGAATCGATATAAGATCAAAGGACATTTTTTCAAAATTTCGTAAAGTTATAATTTCTAGTTCATCTGGTAATAACTCTTTCATCCAATTATTAACAATAGAAACAATATGTAAATAATACAAATAATCATTTTTCTCATATTTATTAAAATCTTCTAATCTTTCAATTTGCTTTTTTTGATTTAATTCATTTATATGTGATTTGGCAATAGAATATAAGTTTAGAGTAAGCTCAATTTCTTCATTAGAATAAATCATTTCTCACTTACTCCTCTTTTTGTAATTTGTAAAACGTTTTACAATTTTAATGTATTACATTTTTTAAGCACAAATGTGCTTTTCCAACATAAATTTCTATTGCAAATTGATGTCAAGACTATTAATAGGAATTTTTACTGATATAATAACTAATTGAGGTGATTGTATTCATGGAAAATACTATATATTTCAAAGATATTTCAAATTGTGACAAAAATAATTATCCTAATAAGATTTATCGAGTTGAACATTCAAAAATGCTAATAGAAATTTTAGATGATCAGCACATTCAAGGTAGTGCTCAATATTTTAGTAGCATTCGTTCAAGAAATAATTTCATTGATAGCATTAAAAATAATATTTTAAAAATCAGCATAGATGAACTTAAAAAAATTCAACATTATTGGAAAATAAAAAATGAGGCTATAGATTAAACTAACATTTATATTAGTTTTCTATACCTCTTTTCTTACTTACTTTAAAAAAGCAAGTAATTATTTTTTATTTTACAACATAAATAATACTATTGAAATCTCTTAATCATTAAAGTTTTATTTCTTTTCTATACTTATTACAGATATATACTATTTATTTTAATATTCATTTCCTAAAATTAATATTCCTATCTATATTCAAACATTAAATTGTCATAAAATTTTTTAGAATATAACACATCACATTCCTTTGAAAAATTATATAGATTTGTATCAAATGTAACAAAAATAATATCATTTGTGTTTATCATATTATTTGTTTTATTTATAACTATAGATTCGTCCATACATGTTACTATAGAATAATCTAATCCATCATTTTTCTTTATTTTTGCCCCACTATAAACACATCTTCGACACATTCTAATCCAATATTTCATGCAATTTTTTGACATTCCCATTTTTTCTAATTCTTCCACTAATCCTTTTAAATGATTATCATATTTTTCAAACACTGTTTTATCATCTTTTTTTAATTTACAAAATAGTTTATGAACATATTTTGTCCCTTTTACATTTTGTATTTTGGGAAATTTATGTCCATTTTCTTTTATTTGTGGCTCAATATATGAAATCATATTTTCCAAAAGAAAATTAAATAGGTCATCTATTTCTTTATCATACCATTCATTTTTTAATTTTAAATCCGAATAATATTTATATGAAATTTCATTTAGTTTTATTTCACATATTACACCTGATACATAATAAAAATTTCTTAAGAGTAAAATACCATAATATTCTGCGAGAAATTCTGTTATTGAAAAGCATACTTTGATTAATAACTCATTTATTTTTTTCACTTCGTACTCTCTTTTACGTTCAATAAAATGACTAATATCAACTTTATTATCTTTATATTGATCTTCAAATAACCTCAATTCAAACTCACCATCTGTATCATTCAATATAGAAAATTTTACATTATACTTATTTTTAAATTTAATAATTTGATCATAATAATAAGCAAATTGATCAATTTTTTTTGTTTTTTTAATACTTTGCCAAAAAATCTCATATAATGTTTGAGATGTAATAAAAAGATAATTCGCATTTTTACATTCATCATAAAACTTACTTTCGTTTATTTGTCTATTTTCTAAAGAAATAGTATTACTACACTCCTTTTCATTCCTCATCAAATAAATAAAAGCATTTGTATCTAATAATATATTTTTATTTTTCAATATATTCCCTCCACATCTTTAAAAAATATTATCCTTTCCTCCTTACTATAGATATATATCATATATTATAATAAACAAATACAATAAAATATAAAATCTTATAAAGGGTATAAAAGACTAGAAATCTAATTTCTAGTCTCTATTGATACATATATTTGTTATAATTTTGTTTTAATACTTTGCAATTATTTTAGGAAATGTAATCAATTAAACCATCTAAAAAATTCAAATATTTAAAGAGTTTATCTAATTCTTCATTACAAAAAACTAATACACCTATTTGATTATATAACATTTTAGATATATTTTCTGGACATTCTTCATGTTGATGTATCAATTGCAATGTAACTATAGCAGATTCCAGTTGTTTCTTTATTCCTTTTTTCAACAATTCTATTGTATCTGTCATTTCATCAATATCTTTCATAATTCATTTTCTCCCACAGGAACAAAATAACATATACTGATAAATATTATAAAAAATAGAACAAATTGGTCTTTAATCTTAATAAATAATTCTTTATTACTTAAAGAATCATTTGATTATTAATTTGACCCACTCAATTTCTTTATCATATCCTCTGCTGAATAACTTATATCTGCATCATTCTCATCATAATATTCAATATCATCAAATATTTCTGACATTTGATAATTCAATTTTTCAAATTCTTTTAATGACACTAAAGATGTATTTACTTTAATTTGAGGCTTAAAATATTTTGGGTTCTTGATTATAAATTCTAAGTTTGGTTTAATTTCATCAACATGTTCGTACTCGTTAATGCTTCCATTCATTTCAACAATAATTCCAACAGGTTCAACACCTACAATTTTAAATGCATTAATAAAATATTCATTGAATATTTTATTGTATTTAAATTCTTTTTTTATATTATTTTTATTGTCACAAACTATATTGTTTCCGTTCGTACATAATTCAATAAAAATCCATTTGTATTCTTTATGAACATACTCAATGCTATATGTTTTTCCATATCCTGCATAACCTCGATGATACTGATTTCCTGGTACAGTTAAATCAACATCAGATATAATCTTAAATTTCTTATACTCTTCTTTGAAAGTTCTTTGAATATATTCATAAAACAATGTCCTCATTTGTTCTTCAGAAACACTAGGAGTAGAAACATATACAATCAATAGAACAAAAATTGAAATAAAAAGAATAATTATTCTTTTCATACTAATTTGGAGTATTTATAATCGCCTTTAACCCTGAAACATTTTCCCAGCCATTTGTGTCACTGCTAACCCAAGCATGATAATTCTTTGTATGCTGTGCAATTTTGAAATCCCTGTAATTACTTTTTTGTGAGCCAATAGCTGTTACAAAAGCAACATGATTCCACTTTCCATCAGCTTCAGAATCATATGCAATAAACTTTCCTTTAGAAACTTTATTTGAAAATGTTTTAAAGCTGGTTGTAGAGTAAGCAACTTTCCAAGTTTTGACAAATGTATCCGCCCTTACCCAAGACGTTGAATAACTTTGAGTAGAATTATAATACCAATTACTTCGGTTACTAATTCCTCCCGCTCTAGCAATTTGAGAAGCAAAATTTGTACAGTCCCCATTAATAAAGCATGCATAAGAATAGTTATAGCTACTTGCCCATTTATCAGCATAATTTATCGCATTGGTAACATTCATTGTAGTATAAGTATTTATTGTTGCCTTTCTTTCATACTCTTTATAATATGGGCTTGTATAAGGCATAAGTACTGCCAATTCATCCATTGAATAATCATCTGTTTTAACTATTTGTCTTATTTCATTATTAAGATCACAATTATCACAAACATTAAAAAAAGTTAACAAACGTTGTGTATGGAAAGATTCACTTATATGATTTAAACTAATTTCATTTTCTAAAGCATTTTTATAATCTAACCAATTACTTTTTTCTAGGTTATCTAGATTATAATTCGTTGACAATATACTTATTAAATCATGTTCTAGACTATTAATTGTTTTAAAAGCCTCTTCATTATCAGAAAATTCCCAGTAAGTATCATTCCTTTTTTCATTAAGATATAAAACAGGACCTTTTTTTAGTTCGATAACATCTGTTATTTCTTCATAATATGGGCATTCTTGATTTTCTATTGCAAATATGCAAACAGTAGATGAATAAAATAAAGTTAAACTTATTAGTGCTGCAATAATTTTTTTCATAGTTATTAATCCTTTCTTGTAATTAAAGTAAGCGCTTCCCTCAATTAAAGTATATCATTTAACGAGCGTATGTCAACTATTACTTATTTTATATAGGTATTGAATTAAATATGGTATACATTTATAATTCTATATAGGTGATATTAATATGGCAAAAAATACAAAAGGTTTTTTTAAAATGGAGATGTTGCTATTAAAAATAATCAGTGAGGGAGACTGCTACGGCTATCAAATAGTCCAAACTCTAGATAAAATTTCAAATGGCACAATACATATAGCCGAAGGTACAATGTACCCTATTCTATATAGATTATTAGATGAAGGCTTAATCAGTGATGAAAAAAGACTGGTTGGTAAAAGACAAACTCGGATTTATTATCATATTGAGGATAAGGGCATTACACATATGCAGAAACTATATGAAGAATATTTAATAATGATTAATAGTATTGAAAGAATTATGGAGAACAAATATGAAAATGAATAGAAATTTAAATAAATATATCAAAGATTGTAAACATTTTTTCCCATTTTTATCAAAAAATGAAAAAATTTTTTTAAAAAGATTAAAAGTAAATATTGTTGAAAATATCGATTCAACTAATATAACTTATGATGATTTATGTAATAAATTTGGTTATCCTTCTGATATTATTATTTCATATTTTGAAGATCAAGACGCTAATTATTTAATCAAACAATCTCGAATAAGAAATATTTTAAAAAAAGCAATCATTATATTTACTGTAGCCATTTTAGTATGCTGTTTATGGCGTGGAATACTTATTTATAAAAGTTACCATGATTCAAAAAATTCAAAAGTAAAACATATAGAATATACAATAGAAGAGGTGAACTAATTATGAAAAAAATTATTACATTATTAACTATAGTAAGCAGTATTTTGTTTTTATCATTACCTGTATCTGCATTGGATCAAAAAAAAGAAATAATTAAATTAGATAACGGATATTATCTAGAAACAATTATAGAAGAAACATCCATGGCAAGAGCAGCTAATCAAAAAACTGCAAGAAAAACTGCAAATTACAAAAATGCTCAAGGTGCAATAATGTTTAGTGTTACTGTTACAGGTACATTTACATATACTGGTTCTTCGTCAACATGTACAAAGTCAGTTGCTGAAGCATCATCTAAAAATACCAACTGGAAAATTTCTTCAAAAAGCGCTTCCAAGTCAGGAAATAAAGCTACTGCTAAAGCAATAGCAAAAAGATATGTAGATGGTGTAGCAGTCGAAACACAAAATTGTACCGTTACATTAATATGTAGTTCAAACGGTTCTTTAAAATAATAAATATATATAAATAGCATACATTTTTTACATATTTAAAATATATTTTGTACTTTTTAAGAGGAAAAGCAAGACAGTTCAAGTCATTCTAATGTGGACCCCATGTCAAGGACAATAAATAAAAAAGTACTTAAATTTGAATAA